>JAAFHK010000117.1:0-1273 GCA_013297565.1 Cytophagales bacterium | reverse complement strand
GGTGTTTTTCGTAAGCCAAAGGACGCAGTTTGAGCCAAACATCACCATAAGGTTGGTTCAAATAACGCTGTTTGAACTCCTCAATCACTACTTTTTGTTGGGTTTCCAAAACCGTAGGATCGAAAGAAAGGCTTAACATACGGTCGGATTCGAGCCAAAAAGCCGTTTCGAGGTTTTGGGCAGGAACGGTAATGTAATAATTGGTAATATCAGGCGAAGTAAAAGCATTGTTTTCGCCACCTACACGCTGTAAAGCCTGATCGTAATCGGCAATATGCTTCGAACCGCCAAACATGAGATGCTCAAAAAGGTGAGCAAATCCTGTTTTATTTTCGTTTTCGTCTTTCGAACCTACATCATACAAAATATTCAAAACCGCAGTTGGCACGTGCCGATCTTCATGAACAATGACACGCAAACCGTTCGAAAGGACAAAAGACTCGTATTGGATCATGGTTTTTAGGGCAAAAAGGGTTTGTAAATAGGATTGCGAATATATAAATTCCTTGTTTAATAATATCAACTTAAGAACATAAATTGTACTTTTACGTTCCTATTAACCCAATCAATTTATGGAATTTACGGACAGTTTTGGGCAATATTTTTTGGATAATCCCTTGGAAAGTGTGGGCTTTGGGCTTACGCTTTTGGGTATTTGGCTCAATGTTCGCCAAAATATTTGGGGTTGGGGGGGCGGCAGGAATTGTGTGTTATTTGGTTATTTTTTTTCGTGTCGAACTCTACGGCGATTTTTCTCTTCAAATCTATTTTTTCCTCACAAGTATTTATGGTTTTTGGGTGTGGCGCAGCAAACCCGAACAGGTAAATTTGCCTATTACTCACCTTAGCGATCAGGAAAGGTGGTTTTTGGCGGGAATAGTTTTGGTAGGAACGGTTTTGCTGGGTTTTATTTTGAGTTTTTTCAATTCTTCCTTTGCCTATCCTGATGCTTTTACAACTGTTTTGAGTGTGATTGCCCAATGGCTTTTGGCACGCAATAAACTCGAAAATTGGCTTCTATGGATCGTGGCAAACTTGGTGTATGTGGTGATGTATTATTACAAAGACCTGTATTTGACCTGTTTTTTGTATTTTTTGCTCTTGGGTTTAGCCCTACAGGGTTTTTGGCAGTGGCGAATAAGTAGTAAGGCGAATCATGTATGATCAATGAGTTAAAGAATAACAGAAAAGTCTGTCATACAATTATTTTTGGAACTATTTTTTACCACAGCCTGATTTATAAGATCAACTCAAATTATTTTTATCAGCGTTG
>JAAFHK010000116.1:664-11068 GCA_013297565.1 Cytophagales bacterium | reverse complement strand
AAGCGTCCATTTGGCTGTCCAACAGGCGTGCGGCACGCTGTCCTGCTCGTTCTGATCCTCTGAACTCATGCCGAACCAAGGGAGCAAGCGTGTCGTGTGTAAGATTGGTAACGTTTTCACCCGAATCAATCAATAAATACAACTCTCGCAGTTTATTAACCACTTCTTGAGCCAATTCGGGAATATGGGCATACCGTTCCCGAATTTTGCCAATGTGGTGTCCTGTGGCGGTGCGAAGTTCGGTGGTGTGAAAAAACAAAATGTCCAAAGGCAAACCCGACTTTTCGATATCGGCGTTCCACTGTCTGAATTTTTCCATTTGTTGGTAGAAAAAATCATCAAGTAAAAAACCCTCTCTTTTCAAATTTTGGTACAATTCGACCGAAAAATGCGGTTGGGCATCATTTCGAACCTTGTCCCACATCTTGGTAAGCAGGATTTGCAAAACAGGTGCCACAGGCGATTCTTTGTCTTCGAGCAAATCGTCCGCAATAATCACTGGCAAATTGGCATCTACGCTTAAATTATAGCGTTTTTGCAAAACTGGCGTTTTGCTCAAGCCCTCAAAAATATCAACAATTTCTTTGCGTGAAAGCACCTCAAAAAATTGGCGTGATCTGGGAATGGCATATTCTTTAAAACGTTCCTCGATTTCGGCATGATATTCCTTTCGATAACCCAAAATCAACGTACCATGTGGAGCAAGTGCCAAAACGGTAAAAAGCACTTGCAAACTTTGCATAAAAACGCCTAATTCATTGCTCAAAACCTGATTTGGGCGGGTAAAAACCTCCTCAACCTGATCCATAGTTACGACCAGAGGTTTATTGTGCAGGAGTTCGATGTCGTGCCACATTCTCCAAACCTTGAAATGGGGATTGTTTTCACCAAATTGGGTTTTAAAATCCAAATCGTGAATGCGGACAAATTCCGAAGTGCCTAAAGGAATTGAAGTAGGTTTTTGTAAAACTTCTTTTTCTAAGGAATAAATAGTGTTTCTTAAATCTATTTTTTCCGCTTCGGCAAGGGTCTGGATTTGTCGGGTTAGTTCCTCGACCAATGCCTTTCTTTTTGCCAAAAAATCCTCCTCCGAAATGCCATTTTCGGCTTTTTTTTCTGCGGTGGCTACTTGCGTATATTGTTTGGTACTTTCTTCCAAAAGTTTCGTCAAACCTTGCTCTAAAGTCGCCAAAAGCCCTTTTTCCTGTTCCCTTCGCATATACAAAACCACGTGCGAACCCTCAAGACGCGGATTCAAACCCGCATCAAAAAGGGAGGATTTTCCCGTTCCCGATTGCCCATAAAAAAGCACGACAGGCGGAGTTTTTACGTCCGTAATTTTGTTGTATAAATCCCTAATATAATAAGATCGCCCAAAGAACACTTCGGCGTGTTGGCGTTCGTAGCGTTTGAGGAATAAAAAAGGGGATTCAGGCAGTTGGTGAGTTGGTGGAATAGGCGGCAAACCGTACAAAGGATTATTGACCGCATCGGGCAAATTCCATTCTTTTACGCCTTCAGCCCCGTCTTTGATCAACAGATTCCAAGGAAACTGGTCGGGTACGGTTTCCTCTTTTTTCAAACGGTAGAGTTTTTTCATTTGGTCAGAACCAAACGAAATTTTCAACTGATCGACCGCCTCGTTCCATGCCCTTTCCAAAGTAGCCCCCGAACCAATGCCTTTGTAAAAACGAACTGCCAAAGCCGTAGCTACTTCGTCATTAATGGAGTTTGAAGTCCCAACCACCGCAGGCAAACCTGCTTCCAAGAGTTCCAAACTTTGCTGTTGAGTGCTACAACCGTTGAAAAAAATCAATTTTAGCCCTTTTTGCCTCGCCAAAAAACTCACCAAACCCTCGCCTTTCGCTACGGCGTGCGAACCGTCCAACTGTTCCAAAAGCAACTGATACCCATCGGCATGACCGCCATAATGAAAAACAGCCACCCGATCTCGGTATTGTTGAAAAATATCTAACATTTGTTCAATCGTGGCATTCGCCCTTTCGATTACTTCGCAAAGCCCCGCTTGTTGGGCATCTTGCAAAGATTTGCGAATGCCATCGAGTTCGATGGGCAAATTCCGCAAATAACGAGCATAATCCACTTTATCGTTCGCAAAGGCAAGAAAAATAACAGGCTTCTGCATGAGTTTTAGTTAGTTTTGGGTTCGCAATGTCTGTAACAAAGATAAAAATAAAATACAATTTTGCCCAAATTTTGTATCTTTGTTTAAGATTAGAAGTAATTTTAAAAGCCGATTCACAAGTTTTAAAACTTGTGAATCGGCTTTTATTCCTCTAAAAGATTCATTATTTTTTTGTATAAGGTTTTATCTACAAAAAAACCTGCTTTTTCAATCAATTCATCAATCATGGGTTTGGCTTCCGTAATCACGCCTTTCTTTTTAGCTTGGGCAATTACACCTAATAAGCCCATTTCTTCGGCTATTTTTCGTACCGCTTTTTCATCAATGAGCAATAATGAAGCAGAAAGTTCTTGTGCCAATACGATTGCCGCCGATTCGCCTTTGTCTAATTAACTACGTAACTGCTCAAAAAGGTCTTGATTCTTGATTTCGTGTCGGCTAATCCAATCAGTTTGTGTGAAAGGATCAGTATTTACACCAAATTCAGCAATTTGTTCAATTTCCTGCTCTACTTCTTTGGGGATAGCCACTTCTCCAAATAACTTCTTTAAAATATCTAACTTATTGATAGACAAAAGGTTAGAAATAGGCGAAGTATCAATACTATCTTTGTCATAAAATAATATTAAAATCCTTTTCAAAATATTCCCAATTGTAGGCTATGGGAATGTGGCGAGAAGCTGCCAATTTTTGAAAAGCAAAACGGTGCATTTCGGCTAATTCGCTTGCTTTGCCCTCGAAAGCCAATGATGGCGGTACAGCCATACGGCTAATTCAATTTTTACGTCTGCTTGTTCGAACAGTTCAGGCAAAACTAAGTTAGGTAAGTTTTGGCTAAAGCTCAACAAGGAAGCATCAGGATTACGAAAAATCAAATAATTCATACGAAATTACGGTTTTTCTACAAATATACGATTTTTCAGGAAAACGGATTGCAAATTTTGTATTTTTGTTCAAAACCAAAAGTAATTTTTATGGGATATGGAAATGAAGCCTTTAATTAGCCATATTTTTATTATACTGCACAACATTTTTTTGGTAACTTGTTGTTTATCAAGTAAATACATTTTTTTACAAACATTTTTTCCATTAAAAAGTCAGATCTTTCTCCTGCCCTTTGAAAAATTTTCGCCATGCATCTAATCCTATTTGGAAAAACTATTTATTGGCTTTTTATTGATGTTTTTTTCACTATTGTTTTTCATGTAATAAAACGCCTAATTTAACACATAATATTAGCGTAATACTCACGCAAAAAAGGGCTTGGAAACCAATCTTTCCAAGCCCTTTTGATAAAAATACCGCCTTATTTGCTTATTAAGACTTTATGGATATACTGCTCCGAACCTATCGAAACTTTTAGCAAAAAGACACCCACATTCAAATCTGTTAGATTTAATTCGATTTTTTTGCTATTCATATTCCTTTCAAACGTGGCTACGGTTCGTCCCAGATAGTCAATCAAGCTGATTTTTACAGGATTTGTGCCTATGTTACTGCCCGCATCGCCTTTGTGTTCTATTTCAGGCGTGTTTTCGATACAGCCTTTTGCCGTTTTGACAAAAGCCCGATATTTGCCTAATTGGGTAGCCATGATTCGGTCTTTGTTGTGGTGTTGCGAAAGCATCTGTCCGTTCAAAAACCATTGAATTTCGGCATTCGGACTTGTATTTTCCAAAACTAATTCGGTTTCGCCTTCTACCCAAGTTCCAGAAAGCTCGATAGTCAAATCCCCACGGCTTGGGTTTGGATAAACCTGAAACGTATTTTGTTGTTTTTTATCGACTTTCCGAACTATCAAACGAGGCTGTGTTTTGGCTAATTTATTGATTTTCAAAATAGTAGAAACGGTTTGACAGCCCTGTGAATCAGTGCGTTTCACTTGATAATCGCCCGATTCTTCGGCAGTTAATCTGGCTGTTTTTTCCGCCAAAATATTTCCGTTTCTGATCCACTGATATTGCGCATTGGGCAATTCGCTTGCTTTCAAAACGGCATTTTCTTCGGCACAAAGCTCGGTTTTTTCACTTGTCAAAACTACTTTTTCGGGTTTCAAAACCGTAGCCTCGAACATTTGGCGCGTTTGACAAAGTCCTGTTTTGGAAATCAATTCATAAAAACCGCTTTCTGTAATGTTTAAATTGGTATTTCGGCTAATGACTACGCCCAATTGTCGCCATTCGTATTCGGTATTTCCTTGATTTTGGTTGGTAGCACTTAGTACACCTGTTTCGCAGAAAAGCAGTTTTTCGTTTTGATTAATCGCAATTTTAGCGGGTTGATTCACCTCAATTTCTACAGTATGGCTTACAGTCGTGCAAGCGTTTTGGGTAGCCCTAACGCTGTAATTGCCTGATACTGTGATCAATAAAGTGCCTTGTTGGGTAGCCACCACTTCTCCATTTCGCAACCATTCATATCTGGCGTTCGGATCAAGGTTTATGCTCAAGGTTGTGCGTTCGCAAACTTGCTGACGAGCCAAAATGGGCAAATTGATTTTAGGAGAAGCATTGGTTTGTACGCTGACGGTTGAGGGGTTTTGCGAAGCACAACCTTCCTGACGAACTATTAGGCGGTAATCGCCTGATTGTGAAGCCTTTAGTTCCGTTCCTCGACCGACTATCGAGCCGTTCAAATACCATTCGTATATAGAAGTTGGATCAGCCAAAACTTCGGCTTTTAGCGTGCCGACAGATTCGCAGAAAAACTGTTTGTCCGAGCCTTGTATTTTGGCAATAGGCAAGGTTTTTACTAAAACTCGAATGGCAGTTTTTTTCTTGCTTTCGAATTTTTTGCCTTTTACGGTTACATAAAGCGTGGTATCATTCCTAAAAACGGGCGTTGTCCAGATCGAATCTTGTAAGGTTCGACCGTTCAGAGAAACTGGAATGGTATCTTTTTCGTTCGAGTACCAATTATATTCTTTGCCATTTTTTGCCTGCAAAATTGCTCCATCTGTGCCTGCGCAAACCTTTTTCAATAGTTGAACCTCTGCCAATTTAGGATAGGTAAAAGCCGAATCCCGATTGGAAATGCCGCTACGGGTGAGGGTAAAACCTTCGACATAATAGACATATTCGGTATCGGGTTCGAGTTTGTCGGTATCGACCAGAGTCGAGTCTTTGTGGTTTTCCTTCAAAATCGTGAATTTATCCTCTTTGCTTGCTTTGTCGGTTTTGTCCAATGCTTTTTTACGATAAATCGTATAAGCCACCGCCTTGAAATTGCCCTGCCATGCTAAACGGATCGAGTCCTGATCGAGCGCTTTTACCTTGAGTTTGATCGCAAATTTGAGCGGAACAGGCGTAATAATGGGCGGGAACGAGGGCGAAGGTTGTGAGGCTTTTGCGCGTCCGTAGCCAACCAATTGGAACGTGAACGGATTTTTAGTCGCATCGTTATTGGCAATGGTTACAAAAGCCGTTTTGAAACCTTCGCTTGAGGGCTGGAAGACGATCTCGAAAGAGGAACTCCCTGCTACAGGAATAGTTGCTGAAGTAAAAGTTTGACGAATTTGGAAATCGCTTGTGTGCGTACCGCCCTGCTGAATGACAGGAGTACCTGTAAGCAAAACCGTTGCCGTTCCTATGTTATTGATTTGGAAAGGCGTAATGGTACTAAATGAACCTACCTCTACGGTTACAAATGGCTGAATACTTGTTCCTGACATCAGGGTAGTAGCGTTTTGCTTGACCTCAATAATGGGAACAATTTGAGCTAAAGCAAAAACCGTAAAAGTATAAGGATTTTGGAAAGGATCGTTATTTCCAATCGTGATAAATGCGGTATAATTTCCAAAAACCGAAGTATTGAAAGTTAAATTAAAGGCTACGGAATTATTGGGCGTAATGGCTGTTCCGCTTGTGAAAGTTGTACTGAAAGCATTAGCCCCTGCGCCGTTGATTTGGAAACTTGATAAATTCAAATTTAGGTTTCCTATATTCTTGATAGTCAGGGCTTTAGTCAAATTGGTATTTACCAAAACCGTTCCATGCTGGTGCGTTCCTGTGTTCGAGGTAATCAAAGCCAAAGCAGGATCGAGGACTTGCATAATTGGGCGTTCTGCCGTTGCAAAAACGGTAAAAGTATAAGGATTTTGGAAAGGATCGTTGTTTCCAATCGTGATAAATGCGGTATAATTTCCCAAAACCGAAGTATTGAAAGTCAAATTAAAGGCTACAGAATTGCTTGGCGTAATGGCTGTTCCGCTTGTGAAAACTGTAGAAAATCCGCTTGCTCCTGAACCGTTGATTTGGAAACTTGACAAATTCAGGTTAATATTTCCTACATTCTTGATAGTCAAAACTTTGGTCAAATTGGTATTGACTGCCACATTGCCCAAATTGTAAGTTCCTGTATTTGAGGTAATTAGAGCCAAAGCAGGATCGAGGACTTGCATGATTGGGCGTTCTGCCGTTGCAAAAACCGTAAAAGTGTAAGGATTTTGCAAAGGATCGTTGCTGCCAATCGTGATAAATGCGGTATAATTTCCAAAAACCGAAGTGCTAAAAATGAGATTAAAGGCTACAGAATTGCTTGGCGTAATTGCCGTTCCGCTTGTGAAAACTGTAGAAAATCCGCTTGCTGCTGTGCCGTTGATTTGCAAACTTGACAAATTCAAATTGCTGTTTCCTACGTTTTTGATCGTCAGACTTTTGGTCAAATTGGTATTGACTGCCACATTGCCCAAATTGTAAGTTCCTGTATTTGAGGTAATTAGAGCCAAAGCAGGATCGAGGACTTGCATGATTGGGCGGTGCGCCGTAGCAAACACCGTAAAAGTGTAAACACTTGGCCAACTTGTATTGTTGATAGTTACAAACGCCGAATAGTTGCCTGCGGTGCTGGTCGAGAAACTAATATCGAAAGTTACGTTTCCGTTATTCGCCGCAATGGTCGTATTGGACAGATTGGAAGTAGTAAAAGCCGTAGGATTTGCTCCATTGACCACCATACTACTAATAAAAGGAGCAAAAGTCTGATCGGGATTGGTAATGGTAAAAGTTTTGGTATTAGTAGTTCCTGCCGTTACAAAACCGAAATTGAAAGTTCCTGTCGAAGCCGAAATAAAGTCGGTGTTTTGGCGGACAGTGATGGGATATACATTGCGGAGGAAGGAAATGGAGTTGTTAGTAGAATTGGTCAGTACCAAATCCATATCACCGTCCCCATCAAGATCAGCGGCTGTATTATACCAAGAAGTACCACTTAAAGGAAAGAATTGGTTAGTAAAACTTCCAGTACCGTTATTTAGGAATAAGCCAAAACTGTTAGTTCCATTGCTACCAGTTGCCAAATCCAAATCACCATCACCATCAACGTCAAAAGGAATAACTTCGGCTGCAGTTAATCCTGTAGTGTGGTCTGCCTTTTCCGCAAAATTACCATTACCATTATTTTTGAACACAGAAATCGTATTGGCATTAAAATTAGGCGTGAGAATATCCAAATCACTATCGCCATCAATATCTGCCAATGTTGCCGAATAAGGATTCGCACCCGAAGGATAATCTGTTTTGGTAGCAAAATTACCTGTACCGCTATTTAGCATAACTGATATATTACTTGCCGTATAATTGGCAACTGCCAAATCCAAATCTCCATCACTATCTACGTCCCCTACTGCCAAACCATTAGCTCCTGTGTTGGTAGTATAAGTAGTGTGCGAACCTAAAGTTCCCGTTCCGTTATTGGTAAGTACAGAGGCATTATGCCCTGTCCAGTTAGCCATTGCCACATCAAAATCACCATCACCTTCCCAATCACCCACCACGACCCCAAAAGGACGAGAACCTGCGTTAAAGTTATTGAGAGCCGCAAAAGTACCATCACCATTATTTTTTATTACTGCAATGGCATTAGCCCCTGTGGCATCATTAGCTAAGACTAAATCCATGTCGCCGTCTTTATCTATATCTACAGCACGTATATAGGTAGTCGTAACAGATGTAGTTATGTTCGTTCTTGTGAAAACTCCACTACCGCTATTCCTGAAAAAAGAAATAGATTGGCTTACAGCATTATTTACTACAATATCGACATCACCATCTTTGTCAAAATCCGCAACACATAAAGAATTAGGCGAATTTTGCGTTCCATAACTCACCACACTTGCAAATGCCGCACCTGCCACATTTGCCCTTGCCGTAAATTGGTATTGTTGGGTAGTGGCAAATACTTCCCCACCTGTACCTACCAAAGCTGTAGTAAAAGAAACCGTAATGGTTTCGCCTTTCTTGAACTGATAATTTGGGGTAAAACTGATGTTTGGTGTGCCGCCGCCTGTCCATGCCCCTGCGGTATAGAAACCTGTTTGAGAACCATAAACTCTTGCGTTGTTGTGGTTTAGACTTGTGCCATCAATATTAAAGTTAAAATTTGCCGTAATAGTCGCATTATTCGCCACATTCAGGGCATTGCGCGCAGGCGAAAAGGAATTGATCTGAAGCTGTCCGTAGGCGTTTCCAAGCAAACCAGCGAACAAAAAGAATGAAAGTAGTAGTCTTTTCATTTGGTAAGAATATTTAAAAATATAAATTTGGGTGCAAAATTATCTTTTTGGCTTATAAAAAGCTAATTTTATATTAAAAATTGCTAATTTTTTCTTTCGCATTCTTAACATTACATAGAATTTGTCTTAGAAATCACCAAAACGCAAATATTTTCCCGCCCCAAGCAAGTATTTTCGTAAAAATGAGGTATTATTTGATGATAAAAAATAAAAACCTACCCAGTTTCATAAATTAGGTAGGTTTTTCTCTTCGGGTTCGGCTAAAACAGTTGATAATTAGACCAAGAGTCTTGTTTCTAAGATATGCCTGAATTTGCGTAAAATAGCGATAATGCGTAGTAAATCCTCTCTTTGCGTACTCTCGAAGGCTTCCGACACACAATATTCCTTGCCGTCCATAATCACAAAGCGCCAGATTGCTCCTACGATCTCCACGCCGTAAAGCGGAATTGGGCGAATATTTTTGGTTTGTCCTATCAAAAAAGCCGCTAAAAGCTGTGCCATCGAATCGCCATGCGGGTTTTTATTGGGTTTGTATTCTTGGAAATGGAAATAAGGTTCGCCATGAATATTCATTACGCCTTCAGCAAGCATAAAATCGGATTTGACGGTTAATTTGATGTCTTCTACGGTGGCGGAAATAATTTTATCAAAATAACTGATCACTTTATCATCTTGGAGCATATAACCCAAATCCAATATATCACTAATAAACTTCATTTTTAAGTCTTCTTCCGACCAGCCTTTAAGGTCTTTCATCGCTTTTTTGAGGGCTTTCTCGAAAATGACTTGTTCGACAGCATCAAATTCAAGCGCTTCGGTCTGCAACCATTCTTGCAAAAGCAAAGAAGGCTCTACAAGGGGCTTAAGATGAAAAGTTTTAATCAATTCGCCTTCTTGCCAATTTTTGCCTACGTTTTCGTCTTCGTCCTCTGTTATTTTCTTTTTGCGTGCCATACAAAATTAGTTTTTGATTCTACGAACAAACATACGCAAAATGCCTTAATTCAAAGCCACCAACCAAAACTGATTATACCCCTCCCCCATTTCCAAACCCGCCAAACCTAATTGGAAAATTTCGAGAATGGCTAAAAAACTAAACACAACGGCAATTTTGCTACTTTCTTCACTCATAAGGGCTTCGAAGGAAATTTTGGCTTGCGTTTCGAGTTTTTCCAAAATTTGCGTGCGTTTTTCGGCAATCGTGTAGGGATATTGGACTATAGTATGCACAGGTTTTTGCTGTTCGTACTCGAAACGCTGCATGACTTTCAGATACACTTTCAAGAGTTTATACAAATCCAGATTTTCCCATTCGGCTTCCGCATCTGCCAAAGGGTGCAAATAATTCAGTTCCGTTTTCAAATTCCCGCGTTCCCAACACGCCAAACGGCTTTGTTCGAGGTTTTGCAATTCGCCAATAACCGCTTTATATTTTTTATATTCCAAAAGATGTTTCACCAAATCCTCTCTCGGATCGGTTTCCTCACCCAATTCATTAATCACAGGGCGCGGCAAAAGCATTTTTGCCTTAATGCTCATCAGCGTAGAAGCCACCAAAATAAATTCGCTGGCAACCTCCATATTGAGGATTTCGAGTTGTTTGAGGTAATCCAAAAAATCTTGCGTAATTTGCGCTATAGGAATATTATGAATATCCAATTCGTCGCGTTCGATAAAAAACAACAACAGATCAAAAGGACCTTCAAAAATGGGCAGTTTTACGGCAAAATCGGTGTTTTGTAGC
>JAAFHK010000116.1:0-654 GCA_013297565.1 Cytophagales bacterium | reverse complement strand
TGCAGAATGTATTTAAAAAGGTAATTCTGTAAAATAATCTCTGATCGCCTCGACAAAACTTTCAAAAGTTTCGTAAATCATCACATCGGGGCGCGAAAGTTCGGTTTGGATCATTACGTCCTGTTTCCGCAAATATTCAGGATCGATCCCCATAATCAAAGGCTTATCCGAACTATGCGCCCAACGCCCAAGTTCGTAAAGGGTAATAGGATTCAATGAGCCATGCGAAAACCAAAAAACAAGCACATCAGCCTCTTGCAAATGTTTGTACTCCCAGCCAATCTGTTGCTCTACGGCTTTCGGGTCTTCGGCAGGATAGACCTTACGGCGAGGATTATAGACCGTAATACCTTCTATATCAAGCACTTGGCTTATGACTTCCGCCTGCCAATTCGGGCAGTTACTAATGCCACCCGCCAAAAATACTTTCGTGTTTTCCTTGAGGGTATCAATACTATAATCCTCTTCGATTGCCGTAACAATGATTGCCATAATCAGGGGTTTATTCGCCTATTTTACTAATGCGAAGTTTAAATTTGGGATTTTTTTGGGCATTTTTGCTGTTTTTGTACCAAAAATAAGCAATCGTGCCAAGCAACAAATACGGAATCGCCATGAGATAATAAATACCATTGTTCAAACCAGCACTTACTA
>JAAFHK010000115.1:3232-11074 GCA_013297565.1 Cytophagales bacterium | reverse complement strand
TCACTGACCCTGAACCATTTAATGAGCCTGAAATAGCCCCTTGTCCTTCGGAAATCCAGCCTGCACCTGTCCAGCGCCCCACTGCCAAATCCGCCGCCGTCCCAAAAGCCAAAGCACTGTGATTTTTCCAAGAAAGGCGAATTTGTGCCTGTGTCGTGTTCGCCACTCCGCCTCTGTCAATCTGCCAATATTCTATGTTTTTTATTTCGTAAGTCTTTGATTCTGCGATAGTTAGCGTTCCAAAACCCGTATCAAAATATTCGGCAGTGAAATGATCTTGCAGGTCTGTATTCGAGAGAGCTACCAACTGGGCAGGGGCGAAACGGTTATTTTTACCAATGGGGAAGACAAAAGGATCATTACCTATTTTTTGGACTTTGCCCTCTACAAAGCTGTAATCGCTTGACAATGAATGTGTT
This sequence comes from Cytophagales bacterium, assembly GCA_013297565.1. GTDB lineage: Bacteria > Bacteroidota > Bacteroidia > Cytophagales > Thermoflexibacteraceae > JAAFHK01. The sequence continues at coordinate 10,655 of JAAFHK010000115.1, read as the reverse complement.
GCATTGTCCTGAAAAATCAAGAAATTAGTAGCTGAACTTTGTATTTTTCCTGTTGTAAATTGTAAATTTCCATGAATGCCTGTTTTTTGCGAAAGCATTAAAAGGCTGTTTGGTTTGTTCAGAACAAGGTTAAAAAAATTGAGCTGTGCCGTTCCCAAAATTTGCGAAGCGGTCGAACTCACAAAATGTAAAGTTCCATTTGTCAAATTTAAAGCGCTGTTATTCAAATAGTTACTTACCAAATACACATTTCCTTTCAAATCAAACGTTCCGTTATTTGTGAGGTTTCCTGTTATGAAAACGTGGGCATTGGGCTGTATTTTCAATGTGCCATTAATGACCAGATCGTTGAGGACTTTTACAGTTATAAAAGACTGAATATCAAGGCTTTGCCCTGCGGAAATGAAAAGATTTTGGCAAACAAAAGGCGAATTGAGAAGCGGTTGATTCGTAGCGGAATTGGCAATATGAATATTCGAAGTCTGGAAAGGGATATTTTGATCTGCCCAATTTCGACAATCGTAAAAAGCGGTATTTGCCGCACCAATCCAATTTTTTTCCGCACTTGCGGCTATCGGAGCATTGCCCAAAACGGTAATCATGACCGTTGCGCTGGGATCGAGCAGGCGATCATTTAGCAAATTATCGTTCCGAAAAGTGAATTGGTAAGACGTATTTGCCTGTAAATTAGACACTTGCGTAAGCGGGGAGTTCGCCGAACTGAAAACTGGCAAAGAAGGAATTTCGGAAAAAGCCGTTACGAATTGCCAAGTTCCTGCCGAATTTGTCTGTGCTTGCAAAAAGGCGTTTCCTGCGGCACAAAGCACGATATTTTTTGAAAGAACCGTAGGCTGATCGAACTGATGAACTGAAATATTGAACCATTTTTTGAAATTTTTGCTGGGCGTGCCGCTGTCGGTGCTGGTTATTTCAAGCGTATAAGTAGGATTTGTGGTATAATTCAAAGCTAAGTTGGTATAAATCGAATTTCCTACAATAGTAAATACGCCTACGCCTGTCCCAGCTGTGATCGTATAAGTATGTGTTTGTTGCGCATCTGGATCGGCTGTTCGCAGATTCGCTACCAAGGTTCCAATCGGTGAGTTTTCGGCTAAAGTCCTGCTAATCAAGGTTATATCTTGAGGGTTTTGGTTTTCGGTTTGGAAATCCCAATCGGTCGTGTTCGAAATGCCTGCGAAAAAATTGGGAACAGCCTCGAAATCTTTGAAAGCATTTGGATTAATTTTTACAAAAAAATGGCTATTTCCGTTTAACCAAGAAGGTGTTTTGATTGCAACTTTGTTTTCCCTAATTTGTACTTTTTCCAGATCACCTGCCGAAATAAAAAAAGTTTGCGAACCATTCGAAACGGTCAAGAAACCCAAATCGGCTTGTACATTTTTGTCGAAAATTATTTCTAAAGTGCTTGATATTGAAGCATTTATGGAATTATCCGTTGGGAAAACCTGTGTAATCGTTGGTGGCGTTGCGCAAGCGTTGGTTACGGTCGCAAAAGCGGTATAAATATTTGTTCCTTGAGTATAAGTAACTGAATATGAACCACTTGCTGTAGTCGTGATCGTGCCTGTAGTTTCTGTCGTATTCCACAGATAAGTAGTGGGGGAGGGGCTAAACCTGAAGGCATCGTTGGTGGTATTCCAGATAGTATTGTTTCGTCCTGTAACTGTAAAAGCCTGCGTACCTTGTTGATTTTCAATGCCTTGTGTTTGTCCAGCGAGGCTATTTCCTATACTTTGATTGTGAAATTCGATGTTGTGCGAAGTTTCATAAATCGCCATTTGCCCTGTAATTCGGTTGGCGTTATTGGTATATTTAACATTATTAAATTCTACGACCAGTTTTCGATTCGGCGCTGTGCCAAACGTTTTGTACTTTACCGTTCCGCCTGCATGGGTAAGTTCTGCCCAGCAGAGCGCAATCATGGAGTTTGGCGTAGCCGAATTTGGAAAAGTTTGGGCTGGATACCAAGTCCCTGGCGAATCGAAAGTAATATAACCGTCATAACTTATATAAAATTTGTTATAGGTTTTCCCAAAAAAGTTAAAATTGAAACCAATCGAGAGAGCCTCCGAATTTTGATAAATGGGGATCGTTATGGCAGGAACGGCGCTCATATCCTCGCTTGCGAAAGGAATGGCATTAAGGGTATAATTTTGCAAATAATTCGCAAAATCTGCGTGTAACCTTGTCCCACAAGGATCGGTTTTTTCGGCTGTGATTTTTAATAAAGGCTTGTTAATCAGCTTTTTAACGAAGGAATTATTGACTGAAATAAAATCACTTGGTAGATTTACATTTGCCGAAATAAAATATTCTTTGTAAGCCGAAAGATTGGCGGAATTGGTAAAAGAATAGGTAAAAACGTCCGCAGGATTGATGTTGGCAGTGATAAAGTTTTCATTGATAAGTGTTTGATTATCAATTTGGTAGGAAACAGGAATCGGGGTTCCTGCCGTTATCGTAGCCGTTCCGTTGTTGCGGATTTGGACAGTAATAAATTCGTTATTAGGACGTGAATTTGACAAAACCCAATTCGTAAGATTCTGAATATCAATTACTTGCAAATCTGTAGCTGTCCCAGCTCCCACTGGTGTTCCGCTGGAGGCATACGCCCTTTCACCCAAAACTCCCGCCGCATTTTGGCAACGGACTGTTAGCCAGTAAGTTATGCCGTTTTGCAAACCTGTAATGGTATGCGAAACACCTGTTATATTATTTCCTACCAAAATCCAATTTTCTTTTTCCTGATCGTACAAATAAACCTTATAGGAATTTGCTCCAGCTACAGCATTCCAATTTAGCGTTAATTGATTGTTTCCAGCCACCACAGAAGCGATGGAGGGTTGCGGAGCAATGGTAAAAACTTCGTCAGAAATATCGGAAAGTCCGCCGTTTCGAGTCCGCAAACGGACTTGATTGCTAAAAGTATTGGCAGGCAAAGCCCAAGCAGTTAGGGCGGCATTTGAAACCGTAATAAAATTCCAAGAATTACCGTTATCGAGGCTGTAATCAAAGTGAGTAAAATCCGTGATGTTTTTCGTTTGATTCCAGCGAATAAAATGCGTACCACCCGAAAGCAAGGTTTCGCCTCCGTTTGGAAAGGCAATTTCGAGATGAGGTTCTTCTATTTCCCAAACCAAAGCATATGGCTGTTCTGTACCAACTGCAATGTTAAAGCCTTGAATATCAATTTGATACGTTCCACCAAGTGGATTATCAATCGTTATTTGTTCGATATTATTTCGATTGTCTATTCCTCTTGTGGCTGTATTATTGGGCAAAGCGGGGTCGAGAATCCAAGGATTATAGACCGTTCCCGAACTTATATGCGTTAGTTTTAGGTTCAAATCATTGACCAAAGTAGGATTTGCCCCAATGTTGGCGGCGGGATCAGTCCAAACGATCATCACTTTTACAGCACTTGCTCCTTGCGGCACATTGATCGTAAGCGATTGATTTTGAGCCGTTTGTATTTTATTGATCCAAAAACGATTTTGTTCGAAAGTACGGATCGCTTTGAGGGCATCGGGTCTTCCAAAACCTGTTCTGTAATCTGGGTAAGGATTGCCTAAATCTTGTGCCGTATTGCACAAAACGGCTTTAATAAGCGAAGAAGGCGGATCTGTCTTGAAAAGTTGGCGATAGCGCTGTAAAGTTTGGGCGGCAATTCCTGTAACCTGCGGACAAGCCTGCGAAGTGCCAAAGCCCGATGACCAATAACTATTTGAAACTGCCGTTTGCTGAACACCCACGCCCAAAGCCATCAAATGCGGAATAATTCGTCCGTCTTGGGAAGTTCCTACGCTACTGCTTGGGGTTAGCAAATCGGCAATATTTGTACCACCGACAATAATGGTGTTTTTGGCAATATTTACGACATTATTCCAACCGCCACAGGTAACTTGCGAATTGCCTGCGGCAAAAATATGCGTAACATTGGGAAAATCGTAGGCGATGCGATCCTCAAGGTGATTGGTGAAAGAGTAAGGTTTGGCACAAAGCACAGCGGGTCCGTAGGGATTATTACTAAGCGAAACGCCATAATCCCAAATTGCTCCTAACATTTTGTACGGAACAAGGGAAAAATGGTACGAAACAAATTCTGTTTTTGGGGCGATTCCTTTTTTGTAAGGGTCGATTGCGCCTGTCGAGCCTATGATCCCTACATTGCCTGTCGAATGATTATCGATTCCCACTATTTCGGCGCGGGTAACGCGCGGAGCAAAATCCACATGAAAAAAGGGATTGGTAAGGTCAAAATTGGCAATTCGAACGCCCGATCCATCGAGTTTTCGATAACCTTCCAATAAAGTTGAACCTCTGACTTGAGTATTTCCCCATTCGTTAAGTGATTGATTTTCAGTGATTTGGCTAATAAAAACGACTTCGGGAAACTGGGCGATTTCTTTGATTCGGTTAGTGGGAATTTGGCAAGAAATGATGTTAAAATATTGCTGAATTTCGGTATTCTGCGCTTGGTATTTTTGTATTTTTTCCAAAAAAACGGCTGTTTTGGCATTTTTGGAGAGTAAAATTTCTACTTTGGAACTTGTATGTTGGTTTCTTTCCAAAAATATTTTATCAATTTTGGTCTTCGGGTCAATTTGTTTTAGGTTTCGGATCAAAAAAGGGTTCATTTTGCTAAGATCAAGATCGACAGGCAAACCGATTCGGTACGTCAAATTGCCACGATAATCCAATAACTGGACTCCTAAGTTTTCCAAATCTTGTTTTTGTTCGGTCGTGAGAATTTGCTGAAATTGGGCTTCCAATTCATAAAAACGACCAATTTGTAATTTTTTTTCTTTTTGAGAAAATTTTTCTTTCCAAAATTTCGAAAACGTAATTTCATCTTTTTGAGCAAAAAGAAAAGTTGGAAAAAAGCAAAGAGCAAATAAGATATTTTTCATGGCAACTACGGATATTTTTTTATTGTTTTCGTATCGATTATACGTAATTTTTTTATATTTTTACACATTCTCCAACAAAAATAATTAAAAATATGCACCGACTTATTGAAATAGCAACCGCCGAAATAGGCGTGAAAGAAATAGAAGGTAAAGATCATAATCCTCGAATTATCCAATATTCTGCCGAAGTAGGTTTTCCGTTCAAAGATGACGAAACCCCTTGGTGTAGTATTTTTTTGAATTGGGTAAGTTTTAAAGCGGGTTACGTGCGAAGTAAAAGCGGAACGGCGTTTTCTTGGGCGAATGTAGGCGAAACGGTTGGCGAACCCCAAGAAGGCGATGTGATTTTATTGGGAAAAAACGGAAATATTAAGGAGATTTATCACGTAGGGCTTTTTACAGGCTTTAGTCCAGATCGAAAGTTTGTCTTGTGCTTGGGTGGAAATCAAAGCAATACGGTATCGATTTCGAAAATGCGGATCGAAGATGTGGCAGGTTATAGGCGTTTAAGACCTGACGGAGAAACGCCAAAAGTACAAGAAAAACCTCAAGAAATCATACGTGAAGGCGCAAAAGAGAAGCCTAAAGAAGAAATAGCACCTGTGAAAACTGTAGAAAAAGAAGCCAAACAAGAAACACTTGTTTTGAAAATTCCTAAAAAAAAGTTGCAAATGGGCGATGCAGGCGAAGATGTCAAAAATATGCAAATTTGCTTGAATCAAGCGGCTTATTCTTGCGGAAAACCTGATGGTTCGTTTGGGGGAAAAACCGAAGAAGCGGTCAAAAAATTGCAAAAAGACGATAAATTACAAGTAACGGGCAAAACGAATCGAGCTACTCGAAACGCCTTAGCCAAACGACTTGGGCTTCCGCAGGAAAGCCTGCTGGATTTCTTTTTGGGAAAAGACGATTAATGAAAAAATAATATTTCGGACAAACAAATGTGTTATTTTTTACGTAAATTTGCTTGAATTTGAGATTTAGATAATGTAACATCTATGCCTACGAAAAAAAATTTATTGAGCAAAGAGGAGTTTATTGCGGCAACCCATTTGGACAAATTCTACCTTTCCAAAGCCGCAGGGGCTATTATGAGCCTTACCGACATCAACAAGATTAACGAAGCCTACTATCATGTAAGTTTGCTCGAAGGATTGCCTTTTATCGAGGAATTATTAAAATATTTGCAGGTAAAATACAGTGTTGATGTCGAAGATTTGGAAAAAATACCCAAAACGGGCGCATTTATTGCCGTTTCCAATCACCCATTTGGTATGTTGGACGGAATTATGTTTATTGATATTTTTGCTCGCCAACGCCCCGAATTTAAGGTAATGGCAAATTTTCTGCTCACACATATCGAAAATATTGCCAATTATTTTATTCCTGTTAATCCTTTTGAGGATTTGAAAGGAGCAAGATCGAGCCTGGGAGGCATCAAAGCCACGCTTTCGCTTCTCGAACAAGGCAACCCGATTGGGATTTTTCCTGCGGGCGAAGTGTCGAGCTATCAGGCACATAGCAAATCAGTTGCTGATCGAGAATGGCAAAAATCAATCGTAAAGTTGATCAAAAAATCTCAAGTGCCTGTAGTTCCCGTCTATTTTCAGGGTTCGAACAGTGCTATTTTTCATTTGGCGGGTATGATTCACCCTCTTTTGCGAACGGCACGCCTGCCTTCCGAACTCTTTAACAAAGAAAACTTAGAAATAAAAGTGCGGATCGGAACACCCATTTCGGTCAAAGAGCAAGAAAAATTTGTCAATATTGACCAATACGGACGATATTTGCGGGCGCGAGCTTACGCTTTGGGTTCTACGCTTTCGGTTAAAAAGTTTTTTAAACCTCGCTTCAAACTTTCCAAAAAGGCAAAACCCATTGTGAGTCCTGCTCCTGCGCACTTGGTCGATATGGAAATTGAGGCTTTGCGGAGCAAAGGAAGTATGGCACACCGCCGCCAAGATTTTGAAGTTTTTATTGCTTCGGCTAACGAAATTCCCAATATTTTACACGAAATAGGACGTTTAAGAGAGCAAACATTCAGAGAAGTAGGCGAAGGAACTAACAAGCCTATTGATCTTGACGAATACGATTTGTATTTCAAGCATATTTTTATCTGGGACGCCAAAGCCAGCAAAATAGTTGGGGCGTACCGCTTGGGTAAGGGAAAAGATATTATGGAACGGTATGGAAAAAGTGGTTTTTACGTCCAGACACTTTTCAAAATTCATGACGAAATGAACCCAATCCTCAACCAAGCCATTGAGTTAGGGCGTTCGTTTATTGTATCCGAATATCAGAAAAAACGCCTTTCTTTGGTCATGCTTTGGCAAGGGATTTTGTATTTTTTGTTGAAAAACCCTGAATATCGCTATTTGATAGGTCCAGTAAGCATTAGTAATCAGTTTTCGAGTATTTCGAAAAGTTTGATGGTGCAGTTTATTTTGAATCATCATTATAATTACGAATTGGCACAATACGTAAAGCCTCGC
>JAAFHK010000115.1:0-3222 GCA_013297565.1 Cytophagales bacterium | reverse complement strand
AGGCACTTGTCGAGAATCAAAACATTGATCTCAATACCCTTGACGACATTATTGAGGACATCGAACCCACGCATTTTAGCGTACCTGTTTTGCTCAAAAAATACATTAGTCTTAATGCCAAAATTATTGGTTTTAATATCGATCCGCTATTTAATGATGCCCTCGATGGTTTGATTATTCTTGATATACAGAAAATTCCTGAAAAAATCATGGAAAATTTGAAACATGAATTGCAAATCGACTGAAAAAGGTTTTACTTTGCGGGGCAAAAGAAATAAGACAACTCGGAGAGATGGCAGAGTGGTCGAATGCGACGGTTTCGAAAACCGTTGTATCTGCAAAGGTACCGGGGGTTCGAATCCCTCTCTCTCCGCTTCAATAATCGGTAAACATTGGAAATGAGAAATTTTTTTGTCAATAATAGAGTTTATGAACATTCTGTATCGTACCCTTCAGGGTGCGATTAATTGCTTGATTTTCAATAAATTACAAACACCCTAAAGGGCGTTACGCAAATTATTCATAAACTTTAATGAATGCTCAAACGATCTAACAAATAGCTTAGATGTTTGAGCATTTGTTATTTAAAACTTACAAAAAAGAAATTTACTTTTGCTAAAAAACTGACCTAAAAGTGCAAAGCAGTCAAGAAAGGTTCGAACATTAAAATCTACAACATTTTGGTATTGAAATTGTTAATAGTATGCTCTTTCGTTAAGTACGCCTTTTTATTTGGCTTTTTCAAGACCTTTGGACTATAAAAGCCCAAAAAACACCGCATGAGTGTCATGTTGGCATAAGAGTATCTGACAATTTGACAAAAAAATAATGAAAAAAAATAACCCTCATATTTTTCTAAATTTGATGGCAGCAGGCGAAGAAAACGAAGAATATTTCCCTATTTTGACTGACGAACCAGAAGAAACTCCAAGCAACCCGCAGGAGGTATATCCCGAAACATTGCCTATTTTGCCTGTGCGAAATACGGTGCTGTTCCCTGGCGTGGTGCTTCCTATTACGGTTACGCGCGAAAAATCCGTCAAATTGGTCAAGAAATCCTATAAAGGTGAAAAAATTATTGGTGTCATTGCCCAATCCAATCACCCAAGCGGCGATGAAATTGGCTTGAAAGACTTATATAAAATTGGGACGGCGGCGCGTATCCTCAAAATGTTTACTTTGCCAGACGGCAACGTAACGATTCTGATACAGGGTAGAAAAAAATTCATGATCGAAACACCTGTAGAGGACGAAGAATTTTTGCTTGCCCAAGTGAGCTATCCTGTTGATATTCAGCCTGATCTGAAAAAGCGCGAACTCAAAGCCTTAGAACAATCTTTGAAAGAAACGGCTTTGCGGATTGTGAATCTCAATCCTGATATTCCGCAAGATGCCCAAGTTGCGGTCGAAAATATCCAAAGTTTTGGTTTTCTGGTGCATTTTCTTTCTGCCAATGTGAATGCAGAAGTTTTTGAAAAACAAGAAATTTTGGAATTGGCAGAACTCAAGGAACGCGCCAATAAACTGCTCGAATTGATGTGGCGAGATGTGCAACTTTTGGAACTCAAACAAGAAATTAACAGCAAGGCACATTCGGACATTGATCAGCAACAGCGGGATTATTTTTTGCGACAGCAAATGAAGGTTTTGCAAGACGAATTGGGCGATGGGGCTGAAAAAGAAGTAGATGATTTGCGTTTGAAAGCCAAAAACAAGAAATGGTCAGACGAAGTAGCCAAGCATTTCAAAAAAGAATTGGAAAAAGTGAGTAGGCTCAACTCCTCCTCGCCTGATTATGCTATTTCGCTGAATTATGTCGAATTTATGGTCGATTTGCCTTGGCACGAATATACCCAAGACCATTTTGATTTGAAAAAAGCAAGAGAAATTTTGGATAAAGACCATTTTGGATTGGACAAAGCGAAGGAACGGATCATCGAATATTTGGCGGTTTTGAAACTCAAAAATAATCTCAAGGGTCCCATTTTGTGCTTTTATGGTCCTCCTGGTGTGGGCAAAACTTCTTTGGGCAAATCGATAGCGAAAGCACTAAAACGGAAATATACTCGAATGTCTTTGGGAGGTTTGCATGACGAAGCCGAAATAAGGGGACACCGCAAAACCTACATTGGGGCAATGGCAGGTAAAATTTTGCAAAATGTCAAAAAATCAGAATCCTCGAATCCTGTTTTTATTCTGGACGAAATAGACAAAGTAGGTTCGGATTTTAGGGGCGATCCCGCTTCGGCACTGCTCGAAGTGCTTGATCCTGAACAGAATAATGCTTTTACGGACAATTATTTGGAAGTGCCTTACGATCTTTCGCAAGTGCTGTTCATTGCTACGGCAAACTCACTGGACTCGATCCACCCTGCGCTGCGCGACCGTATGGAAATTTTGGAAATAAACGGTTATACGCTTGAGGAGAAAATCCAGATTGCGAAAAAACACCTGATCCCAAAACTTCGAAAAGATCATGGCTTGAAAGCTACGGATTTTTCGATTGATGAAAAAGCCATTTCGAAAGTGATTGATTCTTATACAAGAGAATCGGGTGTTCGAAATTTGGAACAAAAATTGGCGGCTGTAATCCGAAATATTGCCAAAAAAGTGGCTATGGAAGAAACTTACACAAAAAAATTGCAAGTAGCGGACATCGAAACTATTTTGGGAATGTCGATTTTCGATAAGGAACTGTACGAGGACAACGAAGATGCGGGAGTGGTTACAGGCTTGGCTTGGACTCCTGTGGGCGGTGAAATTCTGTTTATCGAATCGAGCCTGAATCGGGGCAAGGGAAATGTGATTATTTCGGGACAGTTGGGGGACGTAATGAAGGAATCAGCAACGGCGGCACTTTCGTTTTTGAAGGCAAATGCCGATATGTTGGAGATTGATCACCGTTTGTTTAATAAATACGATTTGCACATTCACGTACCTGCGGGTGCTGTCCCAAAAGATGGTCCTTCGGCGGGAATCACCATGCTTACTTCGCTTGCTTCGCTTTTTACGCAGCGCAAAGTACGCCACAAACTCGCCATGACGGGCGAAATTACGCTTAGGGGCAAGGTTTTGCCTGTGGGCGGAATCAAAGAAAAAATATTGGCGGCAAAAAGGGCGGGCATTACGGACATCGTGATGTCGGTGCGGAACAAAAAAGATATTTCCGAAATCAAAGCCGAATACATCACAGGTTTGAACATTCATTATGCCAATACGGTG
>JAAFHK010000114.1 GCA_013297565.1 Cytophagales bacterium | reverse complement strand
TATTTGTCCTATTATGTATCAATCGGCTGTTTTATTTTATTTATCGATTCGCTTTATCCACAAGAATTTAACCCAAAAATTCGATTTTTTTTCTTGTCTTGTGCTACCATTTTTTCGGCAATAGTCCTTATTTTGCCTCCCAAAATTTATTCGCACAGCGTTATTTTCTATGAAATTATTACCGTTTTGGGTGGAATTTATGTGATTTATGTACTTATTTTGGCAATTCGCCGCCAAAGGCAAGGGGCTTGGGCTTTACTTTTGGGTTTCCTTTGTATGTTCGCTACCGCCATCAACGACATTATGTACATGAACGAGATCGTAGCTACCTCTGCCAACTCCGCCATGTTTGGTTTGTTTATTTTTATTTTTTCCCAAGCCTTTTTACTTTCTTCCCGTTTTTCCCAAGCCTTTATCCAAACGCAGGAATTAAGCCAAGTGCTTGATTATCAAAACAAAAACCTTGAAAAAATAGTCGGACAACGCACCAACCAAATCCAACAACAAAACAGTGAATTGCAAGTCCTGAACCAATTAGTGGAAGAAGAAAAGGAAAAAATATCCATGCAAAGTAGCGTTTTGCAAAGCGCCAACGATCAACTTGCTAAAACCCAACAAGAACTCCAAAAAGCCCTTTTGGACGAACAAAACAGCCGTTCGAAACTTCAGGAAACCTTGCAAAAATTGCAAAATGCACAGGTTCAGCTGATCCAATCGGAAAAAATGGCAAGTTTGGGCGTTTTGACCGCAGGCATTGCGCACGAAATCAACAATCCGATTAATTTTATTTATGCAGGTATTAGTTCCTTGAAAACCAATATGTTAGAACTCATGAACGTGGTCGAACAATACGAAAAAGTTAGCCCCGAAAATTCGGCTGTTCTTTTAAAACAAATCGAAAACTTAAAACGAAGTTTGGATTTTAAAGAACTAAAACAAGATTTATTTCAGTTGATTTCCGACATCGAGATTGGGGCGAACCGCACCGCCGAAATTGTTAAAAGTTTGCGGACATTTTCACGCCTTGATGAAACCAGCACCAAACGTTCAGACCTGCACGAAAATATCAACTCGACTTTGGTTATTTTGAATAGTCAAATCAAAAACCGCATCGAAGTGGTCAGGCATTATGCCGAAAATATCCCCCTTGTAGAGTGTAATATTGGGCAAATTAACCAAGTGGTGATGAATATTATCAGCAATGCGATCCAAGCCATTGAGGACGAAGGAAGGATTACCATTACAACTGAATTGATTGATTATCAAGAAATTAACGCTGTTCGTTTGACTATTTCAGACACAGGAAGCGGTATGCCCGAAGAGGTTAAAAAGCATATTTTCGAACCCTTTTTCACCACCAAAGAAATTGGCAAAGGTACAGGGCTGGGTTTAGCAATTTCGTACAGCGTGATCGAAAAACACAAAGGCAAAATCGAGGTCGAAAGCATTTTGGGGCAAGGCACAAGTTTTATGATTACCCTACCAATAAGCCAATAATTTTTTTTATTAAACCTCAAAAGCTACAAAAATCAAATCATCAGTTTGGCTTGTTTGCCCTTTCCATCTGTAAAACGCATTTTCCAAATGTGTTTTTTGCTCCTCCAAAGGATATTTTTGCAAATTGATCAGAATATTTCGCAGGCGTTTTGTCGTAAGACGTTTTGTATCTTCATTATCAAACTGATCGACTACGCCGTCTGAAAAAAGATAAACTCGATCTTGGGCTTCAAGCCGAACTTCGTGTTCAGCAAACGTTTTATCAGCATAAAAACTGCTTCCAATCGGCAGAATGTTGCCTTTTATCTCCTTTTGAATCTGATTACTTTTAAAAATCCACAAAGGTCGTTTGGCAGAAGCGAAACGCAAAACAAAGGTTTTTGGGTTAAAAACGCACAAAGCCAAATCCATACCGTCATGAATTTCCCGATTTTCGTCATCTTGTTTCAACAATCTGCGAATCCGAATGTCCAAGTTTTTCAAAATTAGGGCAGGTTCATGTATTTTTTGTTCAATTACAATTTGGTGCAAACTATTATTACCTATCATACTCATCATACAACCCGAAACACCATGCCCTGTACAATCCCCGACTGCAATTACGATTTCCGTTTCATTTTGGGCATTTTTGATCAGTTCGAACCAATAAAAATCACCACTCACAATATCGCGCGGCATATACCAAACAAAACTTTGCGGAAAATGCTCTTTTACTTGCAAAGCCGAAGGAAGAGTCGCCTTTTGAATCCGTTTGGCATAATTTATACTTTCTGTAATGGTCGTATTTTTTCTTTCTAATTCATGTTTTTGATTTTTTAGTTCTTCGGCTTGAGTTTCCAACTCCTCATTTATTTGGTTGATCTCCTCAATGGTTTCCTTCAACTGAAAAGTCCTTTTTTCAACCGTTTTTTCGAGGTCTTTCGAATAATTTTCTAATTGGGCATTGGCGAAGGCTAATTCGTCAGTTTTTTTACTAACCTCTTCGGTTAGTTTTCTTTCTTTTTCCTGCATACGTTTGATTCGAAGGGCTTCGAGTTCTGCCGCAATCGTTTTTTCGGAGGGTTCTAAAGAAAATTCAATAAAATTATTACTCAATTCTTCTTTATCAATATAAATTTCTTTTTCATAAGCCCAACAATTTACGCCAAAGGCTTCGGAAAACAAACCCATAATTTTGCCTTGCAAAAACGGACAGCCCCAATGTTGCTCTTCGGAGGCTTGCATACTAAGTTCCCAAGGGTTTTTTTATTCGCACAATCGCTTTTTTTGCAGCTCTATCATAGTTTTTTATTTCCACATTGCCCCAACCTATAGATGAAATCACCTTGCCCCAAGCATAAAACCCTTCTATAAAATTGCCATTACCCAAAGGCATCACTACATTATGGTAATCTTCGCTTGTGCCAAAACTCGAGGAATGAGCAACCATCAAACGAAACATATCAAAACCACAACCTCATGAGCAAGGGGCGAAAGTAATTTGAGCATGGAAGGGTTTGTCCATAAAAGAACAGAAGGGATTCCGAAAAAATAAAAACCTTCTTTACTCAAATCCCATGAAAATTGCCCCTGACGGACTTCTATACTTGTTTTTTGATTATTTTCCACTGTTTTTTATGATGATAATAATAATTTATCTTTTGATTGATTAAGAGGGGCAAAAACTATGCATTGATAAAGATAATAAAAATAATTTGGAACAAAAGACGAAATGAAAAAAATAATTTTGCCCTTTTATTTTGCAAATTGCCTTTTTTTCTTACCTTTATTTCTAAAAAAATATTGTTTTATGAAACTATTCGATGGAAATTCGTTTGCCGAACTTTACAAACAAGATACGGCTCAAGATGATTATGCCTTTCTGCTCATGTACCCAAGTACAGCCGAATGGTCAAAATATCCCAATAAATCCCGCTACATTATCCAAGATGGCAACGAAGAACACCAAAAAGTGGGCTTTGACAAGGTTTGCAAGCGAGAAGCCTGGAAAAATATGTCGGTTTTGGGAACAGGAGCAAAAGGGATACTGGTATCCGAACCCGCTCAAGTCTTGCTTGACTATTGGCAAGAAACATGGGGCTATCAATATGATTTTGAATACCTTAGCCCTCAAAACTATTGCGACCAAATCAATAAAAGCAGTAAAAAACTCATTACACTTTTTCCGTATGATGGCTTAAAACCCGAACGCCATGCGGTCGATCCCGAAAAACATTATTTTCTTTTAAGCAAATTGGCACTCAATCAAGTAGCTCCACTTGTCCCCAACTATAAAGAATACCATTTTTCGCAAACCCACCCCAACGATGTCGATTTACCCAAAGTTTTTCCATTCGTCATCAAAACCTCGCACGGACTTTCAGGCGAAGGCACGTATATCATTCGCAGTCAAACCGATTTGGAAAATTGCCGAAAAGAATTTAGGGCATATTGGGCTTTGAAACTGGTCGAGGCTGTCGTAGTTTCGGATTTTGTGAAAGACGTGGTCGATAATTATTGCGTTCAATTCTACGTCAATAAAAAAGGCGAAGTTACAGTTTTGGGAGCAACGCACCAATTAGTAACCGACAGCGGTGTGTATTTGGGTGGTTTGATCCATTTCGAAAATACCAATTTGAAACAATTTGAAGCGATTATCGACCACACCGCCAAATTTGTCCATCAATACGGATATTTTGGAGTAATTGGTTTAGACGTTTTGGAAGACAAAGATGGCAAATTCCATGTCATTGATGCCAATATTCGCATGAACGGTTCGACTCCGATGTGTTTGCAAAAACATGATTTACTGAAAAAAGGCAAGGAAACTGCCAAATACGCAGGAAATTGGGTCATGGAAGGCACTGAAAATGAGGTCATTAAGCGTTTGAAGGAACACCTGAAGCGGAGAGATTTTACGATGCTTTCAGCCCTATATTATCCTGAAACCCGCCTGACGAGTATGTACGGCATTGTGGCAGGCGAAAATTATGAGGATATGCTCAAGATCGAAAAACAGATGGAAAAGCTGGGTTTGAGGCAAATTGGGTAGATTTCAAAGACTATTTTTGCTATGCTAAAGTTTATGAATAAATCTGTAGCATACCCTTTAGGGTGTGCTAATATATTGATTTTCAAGCTATTACAAACACCCTTAAGGGCGTTTTACAAGTTTTCATAAACTCTATGGCTAAAGTTTTATATCAATTTGTGGTATGACTCTATTCGTGATTTTCAACCTTGTAAGGTCTTTAAGACCTTACAAGGTTATACAGTTTATCGTATAAGTACCAAATGAAAACTAACAGAGTTTATTTTTAACAGCCACCCCACCCAAACCCGCCCCTACTGGGCGGGCTTTTCGCCGATTTTCCCTTCCCAGTAGGGGAAGGGGTTGGGGGTTGCTTTCGAAATTAAAAATACCCTCGTTTAATTAAGCATTGGTACTTATCTCAAATTGCCTCATTTTTCAAGCTACTCGAAAGTTTTGGGAACAAGAAAAAAAATTGGTATATTTGTCAATTCAAAAAACAACCTTAAAATATGTTATCTCAAAAGGCAAAATATGCTTTTAAAGCCTTGATTTATTTGGCGCAACAGGAGCAAGGACACATTGCCAAAACTTCCGAAATTGCTGAAAGTGAGCAGATTCCGAAGAAATTTTTGGAATTGATTTTGTTGGATTTGAAACGAGCCAAAATTTTAAGCAGTAAGCAAGGCGTAAATGGCGGCTATTATATGCTCAAAAATCCTACTTTGGTAACGATTGCTGAAGTTTATCGCTTGTTTGACGGAGCCATCGCCCTTCTGCCTTGTATTTCGAACAACTATTACGAACCTTGCTTGGACTGTAAAGAAGAAAAAATGTGTGAGTTGCGTTGGGGAATGGAGGAAGTCAAAAAACAAACGCTTTTGGCAATGGAAAATATTACGGTAAAAATGATGATTGATAGTAAAAAAACGCATTTGGTCAAATAATTTTGTAATTTGGTTTTGAGTATCATGCCTCAATATTTCGTTCCTTTCCAATCAATACATTTTCTTGACAAAAACGCCATTCTTTAATAAAAATAGCGTTTTTGTGATTCTTTATTGAATTTCGATCTCAAAAGCCAGTGGTTTGAAAGGTGCTATCTTACCGCTACTTCCTGTTGCCCCATAAGCCAGTGCCGAAGGTAAAAGTAAAATTCCTTTCTCCTTGGGTTTCATCAAAGGAATGCCAATATTCCAGCCTTGAATGAGTTGCGATCCGCCTACGCTAAAAGTAATATTAGTCCCGCTATCGAAAGTATCCCCATTCAATAATTTTCCTGTATAATTAACCGTAACGGGACCGACCGCAGGAAGATTGTTGCCCGTTCCCGCTTTTATGACCGCATAATACAAGCCCGAACTGTGGCGTACAGCATTAATTTTTTGCTGAACGGCGTAATTTTGGATAAGCACTTCTTCATAAGCCAGTTGCTCTGCCGCATTTCGAGAGGCTTTTAGCTCGACTTCAAGCCGTAAAACAGCATTTCTTTCGATAAAAACACCATTTAATTCGCCCGAAGTTTGTCCAAAAGCCAGAGATGATGGCAGAAGGAATTGAGATTTTCCGCCTACTTTCATGACCAGACCTGCCTGCACCACTCCCGCAATAAAAGCACCTGCTGTGGGTTGAAAAACGTAATTCGAATCACTGGCTACTTTTACGCCGTTGAGCAAATACAGGGCATAACTAATGTGCATGGCATTGGCAGGATCGGTAGTTGAACCCAGCCCTTCTCTCTCAACAACCTGATACAAACCAGTATTATAACGTTGTGCTTTGGCAGTCAGATTTTTTTCCGCCAAATAAGTTTTAATTTTTCCTTCGTCTGTATTGAGTTGTTTTTCTACCTCATTTTCTAAAGCACAAGCCGATATACCTAAAAAAAGCAAAGCTAAAAAGGCAAATTTGAATGGTTTAAATTGATGTTTCATAATTGTAAAAATAATTGGGCAAATATACGATACATGGAACAATTTATAAAGCAAAACCACCTCAACAAGTTGGTAAAACTTCTTAAGATGGTTCATTTGTAGGTCAAAAAACCTTTAGACCTTGCGGGTTTTAAAAAAACGCAAGGTTTCGAAAAATCCAAACTACAATTCTCTTCGCAAACGTGCCACAGGAATATTCATCTGCTCGCGATATTTGGCAACAGTTCGGCGTGCTATGTTGTAACCTTTGTCGTTGAGCATTTTTTCCAATTTATCGTCTGAAAGCGGTTTTCGTTTGTTTTCTTGGTCTATAATTTCCCGCAAAATGTATTTTACTTCTTTGCTACTCACATCTTCGCCCGAATCTGTGGAGATACTTTCTGAAAAGAAAAATTTGAGGGGATACATTCCATGATCGGTATGAACGCTTTTGCTGTTAGCAACCCTTGAAACAGTCGAAATATCCATGCCAATTTCGTTGGCGATGTCTTTGAGGATCATGGGTTTTAATTTGCTTTCATCACCATCAAGGAAAAAGTCATATTGGTAACGCACAATGGAATTCATGGTGCGGAGCAAGGTCTGTTGGCGCTGTTTTATGGCATCAATAAACCATTTGGCGGCATCGAGTTTCTGTTTGACAAAAGTAACCGTTTGTTTCATTTTTTTGTCCCTTTTGTCGCTTTTATCGTAAGCATCGAGCATTTCGGCGTAAGAACGGCTTATTTTGAGGTCGGGGGCATTTTTCGAATTAAGGCTTACTTCGAGTTTGCCGTTCGTGTTTTTTAGCAAAAAATCAGGGGTGATGTATTCATTTTTGACCATCGAACTTGAGCCTCCGCCAGGTTTGGGATTGAGGTGCGTAATGACCAAAATGGCATCTTTGAGCTGTTTTTCGGTGATATTAAGTTTCTTTTCAATTTTTGGATAATGTTTTTTGATAAATTCCTCAAAACATTGGTTCAAAATTTTGATCGCAACTTCGACAACAGGGTGCTTGCCAAGTTTGCGTTTGAGCTGGAGTTCCAAACATTCCTGTAGATCGCGTGCCGCAATACCTGCGGGATCAAAATTTTGAATTTTTTTAAGAATTTTTACTACTTCTTCTATATTTGTATCAATATTTTGGTATAAAACCAAATCATTGACTATACTTTCAAGAGGGCGGCGAATGTAACCGTCATCGTCTATACTCCCAATCAGTTGTTTGCCAATCGTTAGTTGGTCTTCGCTAAGGTCAAGATAGCCCAGCTGATCAAGCAGAGAGTCTATCAAGGAAGCGAAAGAAGCCTGCGGCATATCCTTG
Organism: Cytophagales bacterium; assembly: GCA_013297565.1. GTDB lineage: Bacteria > Bacteroidota > Bacteroidia > Cytophagales > Thermoflexibacteraceae > JAAFHK01. The sequence continues at coordinate 3,429 of JAAFHK010000114.1, read as the reverse complement.
TCGTCTTCGCTACCGCCTCCATCTCCCTGCATTTTATAACCCGCAATGTCGTCTTGATCTATGTAATCACTTACATTGACCGAGTCATAATCGTCCCGATAGTTATCATCAATATCGAGGTCAAAATCTGCATCTTCTTTGTCGTATTCATCTTCCGAATCGTTGCTTTCCTCATAATTATCCACAGGTTCGTCATCACGTGGGGCTTCTTCGAGAGCAGGATTGATCTCCATTTCTTCGGCAATCCGCGCTTGAAGTTCGGCAGTAGGGACTTGTAAGAGTTTGATAAACTGTATTTGTTGCGGCGACAGTTTTTGCGTCAGGGATTGGTTTAAGTGTAGTTTTTGCATAGTAATATCATTTTTGGGCAAATGTAAAATTAGAAACAGGCAAATAAGAACAAATACCTTTTAACAAATCTACGAACTTTTTTCGATAAAGTTTAACATTTGTATATTTTTTTTGAAAAAAAACAATAAAAGGCACGAAGTTTGCGAAAACCCATATAGATTCAGTCATATAATTGCATACTAAACCAGACAAGCCTTGCTATTTTAGCAATACTTGTCTTTTTTTTATGTTTTTTTAGCAAACACTACAGAAATTTCTTTGGGAAAAAAATAACAAACCTTACTTTTGCTTTCGCAGAAAGATACCCCGAAGTGAAAAAATACGTATTTATTTGATTTACAATAAGTTGTAAAATTTTCGTAGTATTTGCGTTTTCCTTAGTATTAAAACCTCCAAAATATTGAATTATCATTTTCTCATTGGTGGAAATTTGGGCGATAGAGTTGATTACTTGATGAAAGCCCGCCAAGAAATTACAGAAAAAATTGGCGAAATTATCACAGTTTCCAAACTTTACGAGACGGCGGCTTGGGGCTACACCGAACAGCCTGCTTTTTTGAACCAAGCTATTCTCCTCCAAACGCATTTATTGCCTTGGGAAGTTTTGGAAAAAATAAACGAAATCGAACAAAATCTGGGGCGCCAGCGCCACCAAAAATGGTATGCTCGAACTTTAGACATTGACATTATTTTTTGCGAACAGCAAATCATAAATTTGTCAAACCTGACCATTCCACACCCGCATATTCCTGAAAGGCGTTTTGTGCTTGTTCCGCTGGCTGAAATAGCTAAGGATTTTCAGCACCCTGTTCTAAGACGGAGCATTGAGGAATTATTGGAAAATTGTCGGGATAGGTTGGAAGTTAAACCCTATGAAAGTTCTACCCATTTGTTATAAATTCGAATCAGGGCTTCAACATAAAAGACAGAAAAAATAAAATAGTGATTTTCAATAAATTACGAAAAAAAAATAGCACCGTAGGTGCGAAATATTGGTAGGAAAAGGCAAATATTTCCCTCCTTAAGAACGTCGTAGGCGTGAAATCTACGCTAAAATTTCGCCCCTATGGGGCTTTTGGTAGGAGGCGAAAATTTATTTTCTACCAAGATTTCACGCCTACGGCGTTTCAAACCGCCATCTCGTATTCTATTTTACTCCAGATTTGCATTATAAACCTTTCTTGTTTTTGGATAATTGCTTTTATTTTTTCAATAATGGAAGGGAAAAAAATGGGGACAGTTCGAAAATTGTCAGGTAGAGGAGGTACAAAATAATAATTTAGTCCAAAAATTATTATATTTGCCCAAAAGAAAAAAACAGCATTATGGCAGATATAAAACTCAAAAAACGAAGCGGATTGGGCAAAGGCTTGAATGCAATCCTTTCGGACAGTGATGCTGTACAGCACAGGGACGAAGTGGCGGAAGTACAGGAAATAATCAGTAGCATTAGTGAAATAGCTATAGACTCTATCGAAACCAATCCGTACCAACCGCGAACGGATTTTGATGCGGAATCCCTCGCCGAACTTGCCGATTCGATCAAAATACAGGGCATTATTCAGCCAATTACGGTTCGACAGTTGGAAAAAGGCGTATATCAACTTATTTCGGGCGAAAGGCGTTTGCAAGCCTCCAAAATAGTAGGACTTTCTACCATTCCAGCCTACATTCGCCTTGCCAACGATCAGGAAATGCTCGAAATGGCGCTCATCGAAAATACACACCGCCAAGACCTCAATGCTGTCGAGATTGCCCTAAGTTATCAACGCCTCATTAGCGAATGTAATCTTAAGCAAGAAGAGTTGGGCGACCGAGTGGGCAAAAACAGGTCTACGGTAAGTAATTATTTGCGTCTGCTTCGCCTTCCGCCCGCAGTCCAAGCCGCTTTGCGCGACCGCAAGCTCACAGTCGGACACGCAAGGGCTTTGATCAATCTGGAAAATATAGATCAGCAGTTATACATTTTCGAGCGCACGCTAAAAGAAGAACTTTCGGTTCGCAAAGTCGAGGAATTGGTCAGACAGTTCATGACCGAAGGCAATTTGGAAGAAAAAACCAAGAAAACAACTCAAATCGAAGCCCCCGATCATGCCTTAGTGCAGTTACAAAGCCGTTTGTCGAGTAGGTTTGGGACAAAAATTCAGATCAAAAGAGGTAAGGATCAAAAAGGCGAAATCAAAATTCCTTTTCTCTCGGACGAAGATTTGAACCGACTTTTGGAAATGTTGGAAGGAGAATAAAGTTTATGAATAATTTGGCACAACTGTAAGAGTACGCTATAGCACCGTAGGTGCGAAATATTGGTAGAAAAAGGCAAAATCCATCTTAAACACGCCGTAGGCGTGAAATATAGCCCTACATTTCGCCCCTACGGGGCTTTTGAGAGGAGGCAGAAAAATTTTCTACCAATATATCACGCCTACGGCGTTATGAACAGCCATTTCGTAGCCTATTTTGAACTCCTGATTTGCATTAAAAGCAAATTATTTGTTGCTTTATTTTTTTGACCATTCGCCAATCAATGCTTCATTTTTTTGTACCCAATCTTTTAATTTTTTGCTTTTTGCCAATTCTGAAGATTGTTGAGCAGAAATAATTGCCGTTTGGTAATCACCCAAAGCCGCTTCGATGAGGGCTTTTTGGTAAAAGAAATAAAAATTGTCATTTTTCAATTCTACGGCTTTTGTGATGTAGCCTAAGGCTTCTTTCAAATCTTTTTGGGTTTCGAAATAATATTTGGTAGCCTGAAAAAGTAAATCGGGATCATTGGGTGTTTGTGAAATCTTATTTTTGATTTCTGCCATGATCCTTTCGTCAGCGGTGGTGTTGAGTTTGATTCGCACTTGCGTATTTTCCCAAATCAAGTATAAAACCGCATTATTTTGGACAATATCAGATATTTCGATGGTGAAATTTTCGTAAAAACGAGATGATTTTTCGGCTTTGATTTTGAACCGAAGCAGGTCATTTTCTTGCTTGTAATCGCTTGCTCCGTGCATGGCGGTGTCTTTATTGAGAATAATCGTCCATTCGTTTTCGGAAGGAATCGTAAAGAGGGAATAATTGCCCGCAGGA
>JAAFHK010000113.1 GCA_013297565.1 Cytophagales bacterium | reverse complement strand
TAGGGCGATTGGATACGGTTCGGACAAAGAAATTCTCGATATTTTTGATTTGTCCGAAGAAATAGAATCAAGCAGAGAAAACGTTAAAAAATTGGTAGGTCGCCGTTTGGCGGCAAGGGTTCTGAAATCTTGGGTTGAGGATTTTGTTGATGAAGATACAGGTGAAGTAGTTTCGATTCCTCGTCATGAGGTTTTACTTGAGCGCGATTCGGTTATTTTGGAAGAAGACATAGATACCATTTTGGGTTCGGGTTCGAAAACCGTTATTATTCACCGTGAAGATGTAAATATTAACGATTACGCTATTATTTACAACACTTTGCAAAAAGACCCTACGAACTCCGAAAAAGAAGCTGTAGAGCAAATATACCGACAACTCCGTAACACCGAAGCCCCTGATGAGCAAACCGCAAGGGATATTATCCAAAGTTTGTTTTTTTCGGACAAACGCTACGATTTGGGCAATGTAGGGCGTTATCGTATTAATAAAAAATTGAATTTGGATTTCGATATGAGTACAAGGGTACTTACGAAAGTAGATATTATCGAAATTATCAAGTTTTTGATTACTTTGATCAACTCACGTTCTGTAGTTGATGATATTGACCACTTGAGCAACCGTAGGGTACGTACCGTTGGCGAACAACTTTACGGACAGTTTGGAGTGGGCTTAGCTCGTATGGCTCGGACTATCAAAGAACGCATGAATGTGCGTGATAATGAGGACTTTAAGCCTGTTGATCTGATCAATGCGCGTACTTTGTCTTCAGTTATCAATTCATTTTTTGGAACAAACCAGTTGTCCCAATTTATGGATCAAACCAATCCGCTTGCCGAAATTACCCACAAACGCCGTATGTCGGCTTTGGGACCAGGCGGTTTGTCAAGGGAACGTGCAGGCTTCGAGGTTCGTGACGTGCATTATACGCACTACGGTCGTCTTTGTACTATCGAAACGCCAGAAGGTCCTAATATTGGTTTGATTTCTTCGCTTTGCGTTCATGCCAAAATCAACTCGATGGGTTTTATCGAAACTCCTTATCGTTTGGTTTCGGACAGCAAAATAGACCTCGTAACAGAGGTGAAATACCTTTCTGCTGAAGAGGAAGACGGACATTTCATTGCCCAATGTAATGTACCTGTCGAAGATGACGGAACTTTCTTAAGTGATAAAATCAAGGCTCGTTATGAAGGTGATTTCCCTGTAGTTGCGCCTGAAAAACTGACTTTCATGGATATTGCCCCGAATCAGATCGTTTCGGTGGCGGCATCTTTGATTCCGTTTTTGGAACACGATGATGCGAACCGCGCTTTGATGGGTTCGAATATGCAACGCCAAGCCGTACCGCTTTTGCGTCCGCAAGCCCCTATCGTAGGAACAGGCTTGGAACGCCGAGTGGCGATGGATTCGCGTGCTTTGGTGGTAGCAGAAACTGATGGTGTGGTGGAGTTTGTAGATGCCAACCAAGTTTCGATACGTTATGATTTGACTGAAAAACAACGTTTGGTAAGTTTTGAGGAAGAAGTGGTAAATTACAAACTAACTAAATTCCGCCGTACAAACCAAGACACTTGCATAAACCTAAAACCAATCGTAAAAAGAGGAGAGAGAGTCAAAAAAGGGCAACCGCTGTGTGAAGGGTATGCTACAGAAGGTGGCGAATTGGCTCTGGGACGCAATCTGCAAGTGGCGTTTATGCCATGGCAAGGTTACAACTTTGAGGACGCTATTGTCATTTCCGAAAAAGTTGTTCAACAGGATATTTTTACTTCTCTGCACATCGAGGAGTTCGAACTTGAAGTTCGTGATACCAAACGCGGTGAAGAAGAATTGACTTCTGAAATCCCTAACGTAAGCGAGGAAGCAGTGCGAAATTTGGACGAAAATGGCATTATTCGCATTGGTTCTGACGTAAAAGAAGGCGATATTTTGATCGGAAAAATTACTCCCAAAGGCGAGTCCGACCCAACTCCCGAAGAAAAACTTTTGAGAGCTATTTTTGGGGACAAAGCGGGTGATGTAAAAGATGCGTCTTTGAAAGCACAACCTTCTTTGCGGGGTGTGGTGATCGATACAAAACTTTTCTCCAGACCCAAAAGGGACAAAGATGTTCGGGCGAAATCGAAAAAAGAAGTGGGCGTTTTGAAAAACCAATACAGTCGCGATCTTGCCGAGATTAAAAGTTTGCTTCTGGACAAATTGGTTACTCTGCTTGAAGGAAAAACCTGTAAAGGCGTTAAGCATAAATTTGGGGACGAAATTATGCCAAAAGGTGTAAAATTCACAAGCCAAAATATCAACGAAAATTTGTTTCCTGAAAAGAACATTTATCGTGATGAAAGCAATTATAATGTACCTGAAGAGGTTAATTTGATTGGTGATTTAATCCTTGATAATTGGACTGATAATGCCGAAATCAACGAAATGATCGTTGAAATGGTGAAAAATTATAACAAAAAACGCAACGAAGTTACAGGCGGATTCAAACGTGATCGGTTCACATTCGAAGTCGGTGATGAGTTGCCAGCAGGTATTGTGCAGTTAGCTAAAGTGTATGTTGCCAAAAAACGCAAACTCAAAGTAGGCGATAAAATGGCAGGTCGGCACGGTAATAAAGGGGTTGTAGCAAGAATTGTTCGGGCAGAAGATATGCCTTTCTTGGCGGACGGTACGCCTGTAGATATTGTTTTGAACCCGCTTGGCGTACCGTCGCGTATGAACCTTGGACAGATTTATGAAACCGTTTTGGGTTGGGCAGGTCTGAAATTGGGTAAAAAATACGCAACACCTATTTTTGATGGGGCAAGCGAGGAAGACGTGGCACACGAACTCCGCAAATCCAATTTGCCAGAATGGGGCAGAACGACTATTTACAACGGTTTAACGGGAGAGCCTTTCGAGAATCCTGTTACGATTGGGGTAATTTATATGCTCAAACTGGGACACTTGGTAGATGACAAAATGCACGCCCGTTCAATCGGACCGTACTCACTCATTACGCAACAGCCTTTGGGCGGTAAAGCGCAGTTTGGTGGTCAGCGTTTCGGTGAAATGGAAGTTTGGGCTTTGGAAGCCTTTGGTGCGGCAAATATTTTGAGAGAAATTTTGACCGTAAAATCCGATGACGTAGTAGGTCGTGCAAAAGCCTATGAATCAATCGTAAAAGGCGAAAATATGCCCGAACCCAATATTCCAGAATCGTTCAACGTTTTGATCCACGAATTGCGTGGCTTGGCTTTGGAAATTACAATGGAGTAATGTAGAATTTTATTTGAGATATACTCAAACCTATAAGGCTTTAAAAACCTTATAGGTTTTTTTATTTTATTGATAATCAATAACTTACAAATTAACCAAGAAATTATTTTAAAAATAATGTTGTAAAATTAAACACTGTTTAGTAATTTTGCGTTGTAATAAAAAAACACAATGATAAAATGACTATCAAAGAACGTAAAGCGCTCGAAAAGAATGAAATGCGGGAGGCAATTTTAGGGGCGGCAAAAAAATTATTTCTGACCGAAGGCTACGAAAAAACCTCGATTCGGGGTATCGCCGAACAGATCGCTTACAGTCCCGCTACGATCTACCAATACTTTGAGGACAAAGACGATATTTTTCTGACCATTCATATACGGGCGTTCGATGACCTATTGCTTTTGCTCAAAACAGCCGATTCTGTCGAAAATCCTATCGAAAGACTCGAAGACTTGGGCAAAATCTACATTACTTTCGCCCTCGAAAACCCCGAATTGTATGACCTCATGTTTTGTATGCACGCCCCTATGGCTTCCTTGCACACCAAAAAAAAGGAATGGAATTGCGGTTTTGAAACGTATGATTACCTCAAAAGTACGATTGGCGAATGTATAGAGCAAAAATTGATTCGAAGTAATAATGCTGATTTGCTTACGATCAGTGCTTGGGGGCATCTGCATGGTATGCTTTCCTTACACATTCACGAACGATACCAAATGCTCGAAAATGTTGATATTGAGCAAACTATCTACGCCAGCCTAAGTCATTTGATCGACATGTTGAAAGCCTAAAATTACCTAATTTATGAAAAAAATAGTATTTTATATTGTTTTTATGGTATTTTCAAGCCAAATTTTTGCCCAAAATCACTTGGATACTTTGGTACAAAGTGCGCTCAAAAGCAACGAAGGCTTGAAACAACAGCGTTTCCTATTGGAAAAAAATATACACGCTTTAGCCGAAGCCAAAGGGCTGTTTATGCCTTCGGTAAATTGGCTAACGAGCTATACGGCGGCGGCGGGCGGACGGCGCATCTCTTTGCCCGTCGGCGACCTGATGAACCCCGTTTATAGTACCCTAAACCAGATTACACAAAGCAATCGGTTTCCACAAATCCAAAATGTGAGTGAACAGTTTTTTCCCAATAATTTTTACGATGCTCGTTTCAAGGTTCAGCAGGCTTTGATCAATGCCGAAATTCATTACAATCGGAAAATCAAAAATGGGCAGGTCGATTTGCAAAAAATAGAGATCGAACTGTACCAAAAAGAACTAACAAAAGAGGTGAAAACGGCTTATTTTCGCTATTTGCAGGCTTCGCAGGCAGTAAAAATTTATCAAAATGCTACGCAACTGTTGGACGAAAACAAGCGGATCAACGAATCGCTTGTCCGGAACGACATGGCGACTCCTTCGGTGCTGATCAAGATTCAGGGAGAAAGAGAAAAACTTAATGCCCAAATTTTGCAGGCACAAAACCAAGAACGCAATGCCTTAGCTTATCTGAATTTTCTACTGAATCAACCTTATGAAACAGCCGTTCGAGTGGATTCTTCTTTTTTGAAAAACTTATCACAAATGCCTGAAATACAAGGACTTGGCGTAGAAAAAAGAGAGGAAATACAAAAACTCAAAATGGTAAAAACCTTGCAAACCCATTTTTTGGCTATGCAAAAAGCGGCTTATTTGCCCAAATTAGGAGCAAGTTTGGATTTGGGTTCGCAAGGTTTTAATTGGCAATTTAATAACCAAACTCGCTATGTTTTATTAGGCGTTTCGTTGGAAGTCCCGATTTTTAATGGTTTTAGAAACCAATCCAAAATTCGCCAAGCCCAAGCCGATCTTTCGGCTACGGAAGCCCAAACTGCTCAAATTCAAAATCAGCTTCAAATTCAAATCCAAATTGCCGAAAATAATTACCAAACGGCATGGCAAGTTTATCAATCTTACCAAAAACAAGTCGAAGCGTATCAACGTGATTATCAAGATGTTATGAAACGCTACCGACAAGGACAAGCCATGATGATTGAAGTTTTCGAGGCACGGAACAACCTTACTACTGCCCAAGTCCAGCAAAGTATTTCGCTTTCGGATATTTGGATCAAAAAAACGGAATTGGAAAGGGTTAAATAAAATTTTACTGTAGCATAGACTTTAGTCTGTGCTGATAAAGATGGCATATACTAAAGTCTATGCTACATAAATAACTAAAAATCAATTTGTTATAAAAAAATGAAAAACATATTCTTCCTTGCGATAGCTTTTTCGCTGTTCGCTTGTGGTAAAAAAGAAGTTTCACAAGGCAAAGTAGATGAAACGGTTGCGGTTCGTCTTGCTCCAGTCGAAACGATGGTTATGCCCAGAAATATTTTGGCTTCGGGTGTGGTCGGGTCGGCTTCCGAAGCGCGTCTGGGTTTTAAAATTGGCGGAATTATTGAAAAAATATATGTTGAAGAAGGACAAAATGTAGTTCAAGGGCAACTTTTGGCAAGGCTGAACATGACCGAAATTGCGGCGCAAGTGGCACAATCCCAAGAAGGTTTTGCCAAAGCGGAGCGCGATTTGGGGCGGGTTCGCAACCTGTACGCGGATAGTGTAGCTACCAAAGAGCAAGTCCAAAATGCCCAAACTGCTTTTTCGGTAGCACAACAAAACACCAAAATTGCGACTTTTAACCAATCTTTTGCCGAAATACGCGCTTCGATGACAGGCAAGATTGTCAAAAAACTCATGAACGAGGGCGAGGTAGTCGGGGCGGGGACTCCTGTATTTTTCGTGGTGGCAAATACGGCAAACGATTGGGTGGTGAATGTGGGTTTGGCAGATCGGGATTGGGCGCGGCTCAAAATTGGCGATAAGGCAAAAATCAACCTTGACGCTTATCCTGAACAGACTTTTGAAGGAAAAATTACGCAATTAGCCGAAACAGCCGATCCGCAAACAGGCACTTTCGAGGCGGAAATTCGTCTTGTGCCACCGCAGGGCGTGAAATTGGCGGCGGGGCTTTTGGCGGCAGTCGAACTGATGCCTGCGGAAGAAAAAGCCCAAACGGTTATTCCGATTGCGGCTTTGGTAGAGAGCAACGGGCGAAACGGAGTGGTCTATACGGTTGATAGTCAGCAAATTGTACAAAAACTCAATGTAAAATTAGCCTATTTAGTGGGTGAAAAAATAGTGGTGGCGCAGGGCTTGGAAAATGTCAAAAATGTAATCACCGCAGGTTCGCCCTATCTTTCGGCGGGCGAAAAAGTAATTGTTCAACAATAAAAATTAGCCTAAGAAATATGAAATTTGCAAGTTTTTTTGTCAAAAACTATCAATTTACTTTGGTAATTTTTGTAATGGTATTGCTTCTGGGGCTAAATTCCTTATTGAATATGCCGCGCGGCGAAGATCCGCCTTTCGAAGCCCCGACTTTTATTATTACTGCCATTTACCCTGGCACCAGCCCGCAGGACATGGAGGAACTGGTAGCGGACAAAATAGAGGAAAAAGTATATGAACTGGACGACATCAAACGGATCAGAACGACCATTCTTGATGGAGTGATGATTTCGGTGGTGGATTTCAAATACGGAACTTCGGTAGAGGATAAAAAAAATGTCTTGAACCGCGAAATAAATGCTTTGCGGAGCAAACTTCCTGCCGATTTGCTAAGTACGGACGTGCAGGCGATCCAATCTTCGGACGTAAGTATTTTGCAGTGCGCTTTGGTTTCGGAAACTGCTCCTTACAGCGATCTGGAAAAACAAGGAGAGGCAATTAAGAAGCAATTAGAAAAAATTACTTCGCTTCAAAAAGTGAGTTTGGCGGCTTTTCCGAAAAGAGAGGTCAAAATACGGCTCAATTTGGAGAAAATGGCTCGAAACAAATTGGGTTTGAATCGGGTTTTGGGGGCTTTGCAGGCAAACAATGTCAATATTCCGAGTGGTAATTTGGAAATAGCCGAAAAAACACTTAATATTAAAACTACGGCAGATTTTGAGGAGGTAGAGGACGTAAAACGAACCGTAGTGGGTTCTTCGGCGGCGGGTGCGGTTTATTTGCAGGATATTGCCGAAGTAGATTTGGGCTACGAGGACGAAACACATTTGGCACGTTTGAACGGAAAAAGGGCAATTTGGGTGAGTGCTACGCTGAAAAATGGACAAAATATTTTGGATACCAGAGAACAGATCGAAAAAATAATTACCCAAGCTTCGCAAGAAGTACCTGCTAATATGGCTTTGATCAAAGTTTTTGACCAAGCCGAAAACGTAAAACACCGTTTGAGTGGTTTTGTAAGGGATTTTGGCATTGCTATCCTGCTGGTAATCATCACCTTAGTGCCTTTGGGTTGGCGGGCTTCCGTAGTCGTGATGATCTCCATTCCGCTTTCTTTGGCAATCGGTTTGGCATTATTGGATTTTTTGGGTTATACCATCAACCAATTATCCATTGTGGGCATGGTCGTGGCTTTGGGCTTGCTGGTCGATGATTCTATCATTGTGGTAGAGAACATCGAGCGCTACCTCCGCATGGGGTACGATAGAGTAACTGCCTCAATTACAGCCACTTCGCAAATTATGGTAGCCGTTTTGGGTTGTACCGCTACCCTAATTTTCGCTTTTTTGCCTTTGAGTTTTTTGCCCGAAGGATCAGGCGATTTTGTTCGCAGTTTGCCCATGGCGGTGCTTTGTACGGTTTTGGCTTCGCTTTTCGTAGCCCTTACCATCATTCCGTTCTTGTCGAGCAAAATTTTGCTTGCCCACGAACACGAAGACGGCAATATTTTTATGCAACTGTTCAAAAAATATGTTAATGCGCCTTACCGCTACATCTTGGAATGGGGTTTCAAACACCCTTTCTTGACGCTTTTGGGTGCTTTGCTTTTGTTTGTCGGGACTTTGAGCCTGATCCCTGTCATTGGCATTAGTGTTTTTCCAAAATCCGAAAAGCCTATGTTTTTGGTCAATATAGAAACGCCCTTGGGGACAAATTTGCAAACCACAAACGAAGTAAGCCGCTATGTTGAAAAAATCCTGCTCGAACAGCCCGAAATCCGAAGCGTAGCGAGCAATGTGGGCAAAGGCAATCCGCGCGTTTTTTACAATGTGCGTCCTTCGGACAATGCGGCAAATATGGCACAACTGTTTTGCCAAACGGACGAAATGAAAATGCACGATTTTGAGATTTTTTTAGATAAAATGCGCGAAAAAATTGGAAAATATGCAGGAGCAAGGATAGAAGTTTATCAGTTCGAACAGGGACCGCCCATTGATGCCCCAATCGCCATTCGAGTTTTTGGTTCAAATCTGGATTCTTTGCGCAGTCTTTCTTTTGTGGTCGAAAATATTATGAAACAAAAGCAAGGCACGCAATATATAAAAAATCCGCTTAGAACCCTAAAAAATGACCTTCAAGTTACCATTCACAAGGAAAAAGCAGGTCGTTTGGGTGTGCCTGTTGCCGAAATTGCCCGAACGGTGCGTTTGAGCATTGCGGGTTTGAATGTGGGCGACTTGCGGGATAGGGACGGAGAGGAGTATAAAATAAACGTGAGTATCGAACAGCCCGAAAAGGAAAAAGTGCTTGATTTGTTTAGTAAAACCTATATTACTTCGCTAACGGGCGCGCTGATTCCTTTGAGCCAATTAGCGGTTATTCAACTCCATACTTCGCCCTCCACCATCAAACATTACAACAAAGACCGTTTTGTGTTGCTCACTTCGCACGTCCAAACGGGTTATAATACCTCGACCTTGACGCAGGAAATAGCAAAAGAATTGGACAAAATCAAGTTTGCGAAAGGTTACGGTTATCAGTTGGCAGGCGAAGCCGAAAGCAGCGCCGAATCGTTTGGAGGCATGGGAACGGTTGTGATTATTGCCATTTTTGGCTTGTTTGCGATCTTGGTTTTGGAATTTCGAACCTTCAAAAGTACGCTAATTGTGCTTTCTGTTGTGCCTTTGGGCGTAATCGGGGCATTATTGATGCTTTTAACTGTAGGAAAAACCCTTTCTTTTGTGGCGGTCATCGGGATTGTGGCTTTGATGGGAATCGAGATCAAAAACTCTATTCTCTTGGTCGATTACACGAACCAATTAAGAGAACAAGGCAAAAGCATAGAAGAAGCGATCCGAGACGGAGCAGAAACCCGCTTTTTGCCTATTTTGCTCACTTCGCTAACGGCTATTGGCGGTATGATTCCTTTGGTTTTGGAAGATGCTCCGCTGTATTCGCCTTTGGCTTGGGTGCTGATCGGAGGGCTGATCAGTTCTACGCTTCTAAGCCGAATAGTAACCCCTGTGCTTTATAAACTTTTGCCGCCGAGGATTTCGAGTTAATTTGGGTAAAATAAATTTCTACGATTCTATTTTTTCAAAAAGAAAGCCGCCTTTGTAGAAAATCCTGCAAAGGCGCTTTTTTGCGCCTAATTGCTAATAAAATTTGTATTTCTCTCATTATATTATACCATAAATAGGCAGTGAAAGTGGTTCTTTCTACGATAGTAACCCTTCTCTATGCTCTTGTTAATCAATTTATACTCAATCAAAAATGGTTTTCATCTGTAGAACGGACTTTAGTCCGTTTATGCTGTTCAGAAAACGGACTAAAGTCCGTTCTGCAGTAAGACCAATTTAGTTTCAGTATAGTATCTTTTTTACCAAAAACACATTCCTCTATCCCATGAAAAATTTAATTTACGTATTAGTCTTGTTCGTCTTTGTAGCTTGCCAATCCTCAAATGATACCACCACGGAAGCTGTTTCGGAAAAAGCCTTCGAAAAACATAATGCGGCATTCGAAGCTTTTCAAAATAAGGAACACGATTTTCAACATTTGGCTATCGGAGAAGGGTTTTAAGCCAATAAAAAGTTTGCAAAAAATAATAAAAGGCAATTTGTCAAAATAATAAACGTATTTTTCATAAAATCAAGGTGTTTTTGATACTATAGAAAATACGTAAAATTAGGACAATGAACTGTTAAAAGTATAACTAAAATTGCTTTTGTTACATTATTTTAATTATACTCAATCAAATGTGGTTCTGTAGGGCGAACATTCTTGTTCGCCACAAAAACGAACAAGAACTTCGTTTTACGACCAAAACCAATTTAGTTTCAGTATATCAAATTTTTTATAAACACAAACTCCGCAAAATTTTTAAAGTTTTGCGGAGTTTGAATAGCATTTTTCGTAAAAAACAACAAAGTTATTGCTGTGGAGGTACGTCTTGCACTTCTTCCCCATCAACGACATCATTGTAACCTTTGATCAAAACTTTTTCGCTTGCTTGCAAACCTTCAGTTACCAGTGTATTGCCTTCATAGCTTTGTGCCACTTTGATCGGCGCTTTTCGGGCAATGTTTTTGCCGTTTTCATTCTTGAGGATATACACATAACTCGATCCGTCTGTGCTTTGTTGGATCACCTGCGAAGGCAAAACTATGGCGTTATCCTTGCCAAAATCCTTAATTTTTACAATGGCTAAGGTATTTGGGCGAAGTTTGCGGTCATCGTTGGTAATATCCATGCGGATTCGGAACGAACGGTTTTGCGGATTGATAAATTGCCCTACAAGACTGATCGTAGCTGTTCTCTCCTCGTTCAAATTCGGAAATTTGATATTTACCTTGTCGCCTTTTTTGATCCGCGTGATATAAGTTTCCGAAACTTCTGCCTCTATTTTCACCTGTCCCAAATTCACAATTCGAGCAAAAGGCATCGCAGGATTTGCCATTTCGCCCGTATTGACAAATAACTGGTCGATAGTTCCTGAAATGGGAGATTTGATGTAGGCTTTGTCGAGTTGGGATTTCATAGTTTCGAGGCTTCTTTCCAAACTTTCCTTGTTGTTTTTGGCTTGGATATATTGGATTTCCGAGCCTATTTTCTGATTCCAAAGTTTTTCTTGTCGTTCGTAAAGCGTTTTTGCCAATTCGTAGCGG
>JAAFHK010000112.1 GCA_013297565.1 Cytophagales bacterium | reverse complement strand
TGGTGCTAAATTTCTCCATAAATTCATGCACAGCCATTCCTGAAAATAAGAGCATAGATACCTCCTTTTTTGCAAAGATACGATTTTTTACTTATTTTTGTTAGTTAAACGGTAATACCTATAAAAAATATTCGCTTTTCAAAAAAATCAAACAAAAACCTTAATTTTGACCAAAAAATAAACCAAATTATTGCTAATGCCTCATTCCAACAAAATAATCATCTTTTCTGCGCCTTCAGGAGCAGGCAAAACAACCATTGTGAAGAAACTTTTAGCTCAACACTCCGAATTTAGTTTTTCGGTGTCTGCCACCACTCGTCCTCGCCGCACACACGAAGAAGAAGGCAAAGATTATTATTTTTTGGAGCTAAACGATTTCGAAAAAAGAATAGAGGCTGGAGATTTTATTGAGTATGAAGAAGTCTATCAAGGTATGTACTACGGCACTTTGAAAGCCGAAGTAGCACGACTGCACGCAAAGGGAAAAGTGGTCATTTTTGACGTTGATGTGGTTGGCGGACGAAGTTTAAAGAAGTATTTTGGCGAAAAAGCATTGACTGTTTTTGTAAAAGTCGAATCCTTAGCCGTTTTAGAAGAACGTTTGCGTTTGCGCCAAACCGAAACCCCCGAAACGATTGCCAAACGTTTGGCAAAAGCCGAAGAAGAAATGAAACACGAACCCCATTTTGATTTTGTATTACTAAACCAAAACCTCGATCAAGCTCTCGAAGAAGTTAATTTGAAAATAAAGGCGTTTTTAGAAAAATAGAAAAAAAATCTTAAAATAATTTATTTTCTAAAAAAAAATGATTACGTTTGCACTCATTTTTGAAAAGACCGCCAAAATTAGTAGTCATGAACCCATTAGTCAAATTATTCGAACAAGAAACTGCCACCGAAGTTCGTAAGAACATTCCTGAATTTAGGGCAGGTGATACTATAAATGTTCACGTAAAGATCATAGAAGGTAACAAACAGCGTATTCAGCAGTTTCAAGGCACAGTGATCCAACGCCGTAACCCAAATACCAATGGAGAAACTTTTACAGTTCGTAAAATTTCGAATGGTGTAGGTGTTGAACGTATCTTCCCCATTTTATCTCCCAATGTTGAGAAAATTGAGGTGATCAAAAAAGGAAAAGTACGTAGAGCGCGTATTTTCTATCAGCGTTTGCGTGCAGGTAAGGCTTCACGTATCAAAGAACGCCGTGACCATACTGCCCCAGGAAAAGCATAGTTGGTGTTCTGGTACATTTATGAAAAATCTTGTCTAACAAAGGCTTCATTTTGCTATGAAGTCTTTGTTGTTTTAGCCAATCCTTGCTCCATTCTCGACCTCCTGATTCGGTTCTATCAAAACAGTTCCATTCGTAGGACATAGGGCAGCAAGTACCAAACATTCGGATTTTACATCTGCTACTTTTTTGATAGGAAAATTCAAAACTGCCACAATTTTTTTACCCATCAAACTTTCCATTTCGTAATTCTGGGTTATTTGGGCAGAACTTATTTTGCAACCCAGATACCCAAAATCGATTTCAAGAACATAAGCAGGTTTCAGGGCTTTTAGATTAGGTTTTGCACCAATAATTGTCCCTACATACATACCAATTTTTAAAAAATCAGCAAACTGTATAGGTTCAGGAAAAAAATGCGTTTCCATAAATGCGTCATCTTATTTCTTAATTTCCACATATTGCTTTTCCAAAGTCATCATTTTTTCCAAATCTGCCTTGCGTTTTTGGTCTTGCGGCGTGTCGGCAGGCGTGGTGAAAGTTTTCCAAAAAACAGGATCGTAGCGCAGTGCTTTGATTTGAGCCAAACTCGAATCCTCAAAACCCGTTACTTTTTCGATTTGGATTCGGGTAGTGAGCATCTCGACAAAGGTTTCCGAATGGCTATCGTCATATTGCGTCAGGTCGTCTTGGTAGTTTTCCTTGCTGCGTTTGTTTTGGTACGCCAAAAAATATTTGCCATTTTCACGCTTAAAAACCAAGTTTTCCTCAATTTCGTTATACACCCGAAAACTGTAATCGGTTTCCCGATCTATAGCCCCAACCAACTGAAAGTTGGGCGTATATTGAAACGAAAGCCTCTCGACCGCAAAATCTTTAGCATTGATCCAAACCGTTCCTTTTATTTTTTTGTAAGCCGCCACTTCCTCGCCCACAAAATTAATTTCGTACAAAACATCATCTTCCAAAATGGTTTGTTGCACAAAACGAAACTGCATGACCTGTTGCCTATCCTCATCAAAAATGATTCGTTGCAAACGCAACCAATTATACTGTTCGGGAAAACTTTTGTCGATCATGCCGTTGTTGTTTTTGAACTTGCTAAAGTCATAAGTCGACCGTAAGTGATTGATTTTCATAAACATCTGTTGCGAAGCAGGCTTCCAATAACTGTATCCTTTTTTGTCATACACCTCGACCGCCGCCTCTATCAGCCTTTTGCACGTATCCAAATCCATAATATATTCTCTATAAAAAGCCTCATAAATATAGGGTTCGGTCGGATAATTTTCGGGCATTTTTTTGACCACATTCGCCAAAATATCTTTGACAGGAGGCGTTTTCTTGTCCCGAATCACAATTTCTTTCAGAAAAGTAGCATCGGGTTCTAAGGCAATAATCAGGTTTTGGGTTTTGGCTAAGTCCTTGATAGTCAGCTTCAAAGTCTTATAACCAATAAAAGAAAACAACAAGACAGGAGCAGATTTTTTGGCGGAATAATAAATCTCGAACCCTCCTTCGCTGTTCGAAACCGTCCCGATTGCCTTGCCTTCATAGTGAATATTGACCATTTCAAGCGATTTTTGGCTTTCCCGATCCACCACTTTACCCGAAATCGTTACATAATCGTCTTGTGCAAACACGAATTGGGACAAATAGAAAAAAACAAATACAAAAAGTGATTTTTTCATGGTATTTTGTAACATAGACTTTAGTCTGTGAACAATTTATTTTTTCGGAATAATACTTTCTTCCCTATTGCTATAGGTTACGTGCATATCAAAACGCTTCGTTTTTCGGTTCATCACAAAATCAATATACGCAATTCGAGTCGCCGATCCCGCTATCGGGTGCGCATAATCGAGGGCATTGATTTGAGTTCCATAGGCTTTTTCGACCGCCCAAACATTGCCTAAAAGAAACATTTGTCGCCTGCCTTGCTTTTCTACCAAATAAGCCCTGTCATCTTCCCAAACTACTCGCTTCCCAAAAGCATATTCGCCTTTGTACTTTTCCAAGCTATCCTTTTCGGTTTGCTGCGAACTTTTCTGTCCCAATTCGCAATCTATCAAATATTGATAATAAAACTCTGAAAGCGGATACTTCGTTTTTGATTTTTTCGAAAGGAAAAAATCTGCTTTGGCTGTTTGCAAAGAAAATTCATTAATCGTTTGAATATCAAGTATTTGCGTATTTTTTTCAGGCAAAATAATTTCCGCTACAGGAATGTCGGCATACATTCTTCCCGCTTCCAGCGGAAACCTGTGTGTGAGCATCGGGCGAGGCGTAGCGCCTGAACCTATAATTTTCGCTTGATTGTATTTTTTTAAGAATTGGATCAGAATTTCTGAACTTCCCGAAGTCGTGGAATCCCGCAAAATATAAATTTGTTTTTCGTCCAATCTTTCAGGTTTGCCCTTTAGTTTTGGCAAAGTTTGCAGAGTTTGTCCCTGATATTGTGCCAATACAGCCGTCTTTTTAGGAGGCAAAAAATAAGTACAGAACACTGCCAAAAGGCTCGGATCGCCTTGCCAATTCCCCCGCAAATCGAGGATAATTGCCTCATGTTCAGCCAAATAGCCCATGATCGGGTTTAGGATTTTGGGATCGGTATAAAATAAATTTGCCCACGAGTCTATTTTCAAATACGCCATATTTCCTTCCAAAGTTTTGAGTTCTGAGAACCCAAAATGCCGAATTTGTTGTTTGAGGCTGATCATTTTAGCAAAAAGCGTTTTTTTGCTTTTTCGCGTGCCATATTCGTAAGGTTCATTCCGTTCTTGATTGACCAATTCGGTTTCCCATTGCGCGGGCGGCATCAAATAAATCCCTTGCCAATCGTTTAATTTACCTTTTTTGAACCATTTTGTACTCAATTCGACAGGTTTCAAATTTGCCTTACTTTTTAGAAAGCTATTTTGCGACTCTTCCGAATTTTTTAAGTCCAAGGTATGAATCTCAACTCCCAAAGTTTGTAGCCAATGCGAATACATCTGGGAACGGATTTTTTTCTGAAATTGCGGATTGTACAAATATTTTGGGATATTGCCCAAAGGAAAAATGGCATAATCCGCCTGCGGTAAAAAAGTAGCAGGATATTCAATCATAAGATTGTATTTTTCGTCATCTTTCCTTGGAATATCAAAAACCCAAAAGGGTATTTCTGGAACAGACTGGTACAAATCCAAAAAAGGTGTATAGGTCAAACGGAAACCCGCATTCTGGCTAAAACGCTGTAAATCAGCCGAAACCGCTTCAGTAAATTCGATTTTGTTCGAGGTATAAGAAGCGTAACCTTTCGCTTCCAATTTTTCTCGCAAAGCCAAAATGACTTTTCGCCCTTCCAAAGTATCCACATGATACCTCCGAATGAGTTTGGAAAGCGAATCGACAATATCGTATTGATCACGCTTCAAGGCATAATCGACCGTTGGATTCTGCCCAAAAACTTCGAACGAAAATAAAAATAGTACAAAAAAAAGTTTTTTCATGGTATTAATAATTCATACATTTTTTCAGCCTTTTCGAAACCAAAACCGTTTTGGATTGTGTCCATATAATTCCTAATTTGATCGTTACACAAATTCCCAATGCTTCCTTTGTGCGTGTGATTTACGCTTTTTTGCGGTTGGTAAGTTCCGTTTTCTATGCTTTCGCCCACACTTCGGTACGCTTCCCGAAAACTTTTGCCTTGCATAACTTCCTGATTGACAACCTCTACACTGAACAAATAATCATAAAGCGGATCGGCTAAAAGATTGGTTTTGACTTCGATATGCGGCAAGGTATGCAAAAGAATTTGCAGGCAATTTTGCAAATCGAAAATAGCAGGAATTATCATTTCCTTCACTAATTGCAGATCGCGGTGATAACCTGAAATTTGATTGGTGAGCAAAAGCGAAATTTCGTTAGGAACGGCTTGCAAACGGTTGGTTTTGGCGCGGACAAGTTCGAAAATATCAGGATTTTTTTTGTGCGGCATAATGCTCGATCCTGTCGTAAATTGGGGCGGAAAACCCACAAAAGCCATATTTTGGCACATAAAAAAGCAAATATCCGTTGCCAATTTGTTCAAAGTTGCCCCAACCGAAGCCATGGCGGTACTTAGGATTTTTTCGGTTTTCCCCCGACTCATTTGGGCATAGACCACATTATAATTCATTTTTTCAAAACCCAACAGTTCGGTCGTGAGGCTGCGGTCAAGCGGAAAAGACGAGCCGTAACCCGCCGCCGAACCTAAAGGGTTTTGGTTGATAATTTTGTAAGCCGTTTGTAAAACGAGCATATCGTCCGCCAAACTTTCGGCAAAAGCCCCAAACCAAAGCCCAAAAGACGAAGGCATAGCGATCTGCGTGTGCGTATAACCCGCTAATAAAAAATCCTTATTTCGATGACTTAAATCCAATAATAAATCAAATAATTGGCGAATCTGAAGGCTTATTTTTTGGGTTTCGTGTCGCATGAAAAGTTTGAGGTCGAGCAGAACCTGATCGTTTCGGGAACGCCCGCTATGAATTTTTTTGCCCATTTCGCCCAATCTTTGACTTAATAAAAATTCGACTTGTGAATGAACGTCCTCGATTCCTTCCGCAATCTCGAATCCGCCTTCGGCAATTTCAGCGTATATTTCGTGCAAACCTGCGCACAATTCGGCGTATTCCTTTTCGGTCAAAAGTCCTATTTCCTTAAGCATTTGGATATGTGCCAGCGAACCCAGTACATCAAAGGGCGCTAAAAACAAATCCAATTCGCGATCCTGTCCAACGGTAAAATTTTCGACCGTTTTTTCGGTTTGTGTCTGATTTTTTTGCCAAAGTTTCATGATTTTTGGGTTTGAGGCGAAACCTATAAGGTTTTTGAAGCCTTACAGGTTTGAAATATAAAAAAATCACACACTAAAGCGTATGATACATTCCCTTAAAACGTAAAACCCATTCGAGTAACCCATGGGCTTGCATTAAAAGATCGGTTTCTTTCCCAAAGTACATTGTATAAAATCGTCATTTGCAAAGCCCCGCGCTGACCTATCGGGAAAGAATAACCACCACCACCCAACAGGGCAGGCACCCAGCCTCGTACCAGTTCGCCACTTGGTACATTCAAATAGCTTACGTAAGGCAAATTTAAGGCTTCTGCTTCGGCATGAAGGAACAGATTGGAATACAAGAAATAGCGTCCAAAAGCCCGCCCGCCGTAGGTGGAGGTCGAAAGTCCGCCATTCATATTAAAAAAATCGCGCACTCGATAATATTGGTAACTCACACCCGCCCCAACTTGCAGTTGTGGCGTGAGCCTGTAACCCACAATAGGGGCAATCTCGACATACGTTACATTTCCGAATTGTAACCAAAAATTTCCTCCAAAAAATACTTTGTCCCGCCAAGAGGGTTCGTTTGGGTTTTGAGGATTGTCCCGCTTCTTGAAAACGTCCGATTCTTCTGAATCCGAATCTTCAGTATTTTCATTTTTTTTCTCTTTTTCTTGCATCGGATCGTCTTGTCCGTAAAGGTTCAAGCCCAAAAAGGCTGAAAAAGCCCAGATCAAAAATATTTTTTTCATAAAGCAATGTATTAAAGGTTTGGGGTTTCTCGACTATACTCAATCAAAACTGCATTTGTACGGCAAACATTCTTGTTTGCCACAGAAACGAACAAGAATGTTCGTTTTACGTGAAAACCATTTTATTTTGAGTATAAATTCGTAAAATTGTAACAAATTTACGAATTTAGAAACCTTAAACCAATTTTAGGAAAATGAAAATAATTTTAGAAACAGAAAGATTGCGTTTGCGGCAATTTACGGAGCAAGATATGGATCAATTTTACGAACTCGAAAGCGATCCAGAAGTCATGCGCTACATCAGAGGCGGAAAACCACGAAGCTACGAACAAGTAAAACAAAAACTACAAGATAATATTAGTTATTACCAAAAATATCCACTTTTTGGGGTTTGGGCGGTGATCATAAAAGGTGAGGAGGATTTTGCGGGCTGGGTTTGCCTTAAGCACCTCGACCAAACGCCCGATTTGGAAGTGGGGTATCGCCTCTTGCCAAAATGTTGGCGAAAAGGGTATGCTTCCGAAGCTACAGAAGCCGTTATTCAGTACGGTTTTGAAGTTTGTGATTTGGAAAAAATATATGCTGTTGCCCAAGCCGAAAATATTGCTTCAACGGGCGTGATGGAAAAAGTGGGTATGCAGGCTTTGGGAAAGGCTTTTCATTATGAAAGTGAGGTGTTGAAGTATGTCATCAAACGAACTTAATATCAAAAATATCTACCAAATTCCTCCTTTTACGACAGGTTTTGGGAAAAATCCGATTTCGAACCAAGTTAAGCTCTTGGCGGAAATAGCCACAAAAATAGCGCAAAATGCAGATTTTGAGCTAATTGCGTATGAAGGTTTTGAAGAAAAGACAGCGTATAATTACGGAAAAGTCGTTTTAGGAAACGCAGAAGAAGAAATTTTCATTCTTTGCAATCGTTTTGTTACGCTTCTGGCTTTTGCTAAAGAAATTTCGGGTAACACGGTTTTCGTAGAAAAAGCGGAATGGGAAAAATGGATTCCGAAACCTTTTGAAATCCTAAAACCTGATTACTTGGCGATTCGTCCAGATGCCGATGATCCTGTGGCGGCGCGGGCTTTGGCTCTGTTGGATTATTCAGAATTTGCGGAAATTGTCTATCAAATGCCTGAAACGATTGGAGAAATCGTTTTTAATCATTGGCAGAGAAATAATTACTAAAGCAAAAAAAATTTGCTAAAAATTAATTTAGCAAATTTTTCGATAAAACTAAAAAAATATTAGATTATTTTTTAGTTTCCTCTTTTTTAGTAGTATCACCAGCGGCAGCGGCAGTAGTATCTACAGCAACTGGTTCTGGAGCAGGAGCAGGTTTGTTTTCAGTAACGCAAGCATTGTAGATTTCAGTAGCTTTTTCAGCCATTTTCGCTACTTCAGCGTTAGAGTCAAATTCAGCTTCCAATTTAGTAACAGCACAGTCGCAGGCTTTCATAGCTACGTCTTCAGCCAAAGAAGCGTCAATAGTTTTAACAGCTTCAGCGCACGCAGTTTTAGCGGCAGTTTTTTCTGGTTCTAACCAAGCACCTTTTTTGCTTTTAGGACCGCAAGCAGTCAAAGCTAACATTAAAACGACAACTAAGAGAATGTTCTTTTTCATAGTAAAACGAAAGTTTAGGCTTTTAAAACGGTTAAATTGATCTTAAAAACGGTGCAAATATATAACGACTTTTAATATTTTCTACTTTTTTTTGAAAAAACTTTAAAAAAAATTGTAATTTAGGGGTTGTTTTGATACAATTTTTAATTGTTAAAAAATCAAAATATTGATTATCAGATAGTTATCTCTAATTTGTATGAGCAAACTTTTTTCTCTATTTCTTTTTTTAAGCCTATTTTTTTTTCAAAGTAGCCAAGCTCAAGAAAATTCCTTGCGTTTTGCGAAGCTAAAGTACAACGGAGGCGGGGATTGGTATGCCAATAAAACCGCCTTGCCGAACCTTATCGAGTTTTGTAATAAAAACTTGGGTATGAGAGTTGCCGAGGAGGACGAAGTGGTAGAGGTGGGTAGTCCCGAACTTTTTGCTTATGCCTATATTTACATGACTGGGCATGGGAATGTGGTTTTTAGCGATCAAGAAGCCGAAAATTTGCGAAAATATCTCATAGCAGGTGGTTTTTTGCACATAGACGACAATTACGGCATGGATAAATTCGTCCGTTTGGAAATAAAAAAGGTTTTTCCAGAATTGGAATTTGTCGAATTGCCTTTTTCGCACCCGATCTACCAACAAAAATTCAAATTTGCGAACGGTTTGCCTAAAATCCACGAACACGAAGGCAAAACTCCACAAGGATTTGCTTTGATCTATGAGGGGCGTGTGGTTTGTTTCTACAGTTATGAATGTGATTTGGGCAACGGTTGGGAAGATCAGGTGATTTATAATGATCCTGAAGAAGTCCGACAAAAAGCCTTGCAAATGGGAGCAAATATTGTAACTTTTGCTTTTACGCAGTTTTAAGGTTATTATTTGATTGCATTTACAATTTCTCAAACCGAAAGCCTTGTTTGGCAAAATATTCCAAAAAGCGAGGAAGGGTATAATATAGGCTCGGACTTGCTTTTTCGCTGTCATGAAAAACCACGATTGAGCCATTTCGAGTGAGTTTTCGGGCATTTTCCCAGCAAACTTCGGGGCTGATTCGTGTGTCGAAATCACCCGTTACCACGTCCCACATCACTACTTGGTATTCTTTTTCAATCGTGCTGAACTGCGAATTTTTGATTTTACCGTAGGGCGGACGGAACAAAATAGGTTTTCGATCCAGTTCAAATTTGTCCATTTCTTGCTGGCAAAGGCGTATATTTTCCCTATAAACTGTATTTGGCGTTCGCCAACCGTCCAGATGATTGTGCGTATGATTGCCTACGCTATGCCCTTCTTCCATTATTTTTATAAAAATAGCGGGATAATTTTGAATATTTTCGCCCACACAAAAAAAAGTAGCTTTTGCCTCATATTGCCGCAACTGCCCCAAAACCCAATCAGTATAAATAGGCACAGGTCCGTCATCAAAAGTCAAATAAATGACTTTTTCGTTTGTACTTTTTCGCCACCAATATTTTGAGAAAAAAAATTTGGGCAGGTCGGTACGGTAAAAATAGGGTAATAGGAAATTCATAAATTATCTGCCTAATATCGTAGAAACCAAATATACAAATGTATTAGCCAAAAAATGATACCATACGAAGGAAAGTTTGGAAAAAAGAGAATAAAACTAAAGGAATTTAGACCTTACAAGTTTTAACAATCCGTAAGGTCTAAAAAATCAATTATAGAGATTTAAAAAGCATATTTGCCAATGAGGTACAGGATCAAGCCTAAAATGATAGCTCCACCACCCGAAACTCCCAAAGCACCTACACCCAAAAGCTGGAGAGCAATCGCCACTACTCCGATGATGATCAAAATAATACCAATTTTGACCAATAAACCGCCCAAATCAGCTCTATTAGGACTTTTTTTAGCTTTTTCTTTAATTTTTGACCATTTTTTCTTAAGCTGTTCAAGTTTTTTGCTTTCTTTAGCAGGCAGGTTTTCGCCTTTGCCTTCCAAAAGATTGGCTACTTTTTCAGCCTGCGCCGTAATAGGATCAGGTGCGTTTGTTTGTGGCTTACTTGCCGTTCCTGTAGCAAAACTGGCAAGGCTTAGAAACAAAAAAGAAAACGCTAATATGACTTTTTTCATAATAATTGGAATTTGTTTGATAAAAAATAATTAACGTAAAGATATGAAAGAATGTTTGCGAAGGGCTGGGTTTAATAACACTGCTCTTGCCCTACGCACAAAGTTTTATAGAAAGTAAAAAAAGCCTAACACGCACATTAGCGCAACTTTTTGCCAACTTCATGTTGGCTGATATTTATGATTTATTCTCACCAAGTTTTACTATCCATTGAATAGCATTATTTTTATCACTAAAATACTTTATCTCAAAAGGTCTTGCCTGCCTCTTCCGCCGTCTGTTCTGTTGATAAATGAGCAATAAGCTCTTCTGGCATAACGATAGCATAAACTTTTACACCTACTGAAACACACGCTTCTGCCAAAGTTGTTGCCACCCAGTTTTGTACATTTATTTCATAGACCCGTTTTCTGTTTGAATCATCAGAAACGATATAAAGTGGCGAGTATGACCTTATCATTTTAGCCATTTCAATAATACTTTCTTTTAGTATTTCTTCTCCGATGTCTTCGTTACCATCTTTCCACTCGGACAAGAGCATCTTTTTTGATTCATCAAAAAAGATATTAATAAAATGAATTTTTTTAGAGTATGTTTAGAAATTCAGCAATCTTTTCTTGCGATTCTTTAAAAATGGGTATTGCTTTGTAATTTTGTATAAAATCACCACAAATTATATGAAATTACGAGACAAATCTTACGTTTTTA
>JAAFHK010000111.1 GCA_013297565.1 Cytophagales bacterium | reverse complement strand
TCTGCCCAACGGTAGGTCATTTGGTTAAAATGACGATCATAATACAAAAACCGTTTGGTAAAAGGACGATACAAGGCGCTAACGATGTTGCTTTTGTCAAACTTTTTCTTGATTTTTCGGTTTCGGTATTTGTCCAATTCCCTGTCCCATTTGATCAAAAATTTTTCAGTTGATTCGGAATTTTTAAGCGTTTTTTGGTAAATATCTGCAAAAAACCACATTTTAGTTTCCACATTTTTCTTTCCAAAATCATAGACCCATTCATCTCTGCCTGTACAAAGTCCTCTCGAAAACAACTCAAAAATCGTTTCATTGCCTCGTCCGAGTTTGGCATCTTTTGAGCAAACTTGGATCAATTCCTCAAAATCGTTGTCGGTTTGGTTGATCCAAATCCCTTTTTCATCGGGACGAATGCGTTCGAAGGGAACTTGGCGGAATTTGCTATTGCGTAAAAAAGCCAATTTTTCCTTTTTTAGCTCTTCGTCTTGTAGACTAAAATAAAAAATACGACTTCTTTCATTCCGCAATTCTTCATTTTTTACCAAAAAAGTAATACAAACTCCCGTTTGAATCCCAAAAACATTGTGTGTAGTTCCTGCAATTTTCGGGTTTGCCCGCACGTCTGATCGAGTATCCAAAATCCAAATTTCTTGAAAATCCTTGGCAATTTCTTTTCGAAAGCCATCAAAAGCCCTTGCATTAATAAAATTCCGATTCGTTACAAAACACAAGATACCATTTCCATTAAGGCGGTCGCTTGCCCAACGCACAAAACGCACGTACATATCGTACAAATCGCCTTTTCGTTGTGCCGTACCCGTTTTGGCGTACGTTTCTTTGATGCGCTGATCGATGTTGGGATAGTCCCGATTGGCATTTTGTAAGTTATAATTTTCTTGGTGCGCATTATAAGGCGGATTTCCAATAATTACGCTAATTTTTTTCGTGTTTTGATCTTTGATGCGCCTAAAATTTTCCATCGAAATTGTACCGAAAAAATCATTTTGCTTGCCTTTGTAAGCCAGTGCCGCCGTATTGTCAAGGGTATCCACAAAACACAAATTCGTAAATTCTACATAATTATTCATTTTTGCCTGATAAACCGCTTCTATATTCAAATTTGCCACATAATAGGGCAGTAATGCCACTTCGTTGGCGTGAATTTCGTTTAGGAATTTGTATTCTAATTGGTGTGGTGGAATATGCTCGATCAGTTCCGTAATGTACGTGCCTGTGCCTGTGCAAGGGTCAAGGATTTCTACGTTTTGATCTCCCAAAGTTTTCTGAAAATGCTTGTCCAGCAAATAATCTGTTCCCTCGATCATAAATTTTACGATTTCGTTGGGTGTATAGACAATGCCGAGTCGATCAGCTCCCTTCGGATTGTACGCCTTGTAGAAATTTTCATAAATCACTTTCAAAAAGCGTTGCTTATCGGAATGATCGACCATTTCGGTAGCGCGGGCTTTGATCGTGTTGTAATAAGGGCGAATCGAATACAAAAGGTTTTCTTTGGTTTGTCCTCTGAAAAAAGTGCGTTCGAGATCGTAAAGGGTTTGGGCAATATTATTGTCTTTGTGATAATCGGATTTGTCAAAAATGGAAACAAAAATTTCTTCAGTCAAAATGTGCTGAATCAGCATTTCTCTGACTTCCAATATGCCCAAATTCGAATTAATAGAGGATTGGCAAAGAATTAAAAATTTGTCCCTTTGGATACGGTAGCTTTCGTTTTCTGTATTTGCTTTTTCCAATAAATTTCGCAAGGTTTCAAGAATTTTAGGCAAATCTTCGCTAAATTTGGCTACTGCTGTGTTAAAATCTTTGACTTCGGGGCGTTCATAAGTAATAAAGCATTCAAGAAGGTCGAGAATTGCTTTTTCGTCTTGAATATTTGCCTCATACCGTTTGCCTTCTTGGAATAAAACCGCCTTTTGGGTGTCCTCGAAAAGCATATTCCATTGCGGGTATCCTTTCGAGAATTTCAAGGTAATTTCCTTTTCAAAATCATCTTTAGCGTCTTTGCTTTCCCAATAACCGTAGTCAAATTGCAAAATATTTCTCAAAATTCCGTCTGGACGTATTGATGTTCCAATCGTACTTTTGATATAAACCTCACGCACAAGGGTAAGGTTTCTGTTTTGTGCAATACCGTTCAATAGGTTCGCAAAGGGCGATTTTAGCGTTTCTTCGTTGGTCGTTCCGCCGAATGTCCGCATTCTATGGACTTCGTTATAATATTGGTTCAGTAGGGCTTTGGACATAGTTTTTTGTTAAAACATGATTTTAAAAACCTCAAAATTTAAAAATTTCGAGGTTTTTTCATTTTATTTATGCTTCTGCCGAACATTCAAAAATGGGTTATAACCGTTTTGTTCTTTCGAGTAGTAGCCTTTTGGATTATAGGGACGTTTGCGTGGGTGTTCTTGGCAGGTTTTTGAGCAAGCTCCTTCCAAATTTTCCCCACAATTTTCGCAAATCGGTACGTGAGCATTACATTCTGGATTGGCACAATTTACCATGCGGTCTGTGTGCGTTCCGCAAACGTAACAATCGGAAATAACGACAGGATTTACGGTATTGACCTCCACCGCCACTCGATTATCAAAAACGTAACATTTTCCTTCAAAATCCTCGCCTCCGCCTTCTATTCCGTATTTGATAATGCCGCCATGCAACTGATATACGTTTTCAAAACCTTTTTCTAATAAAAAGGCACTTGCTTTTTCACATTTGATTCCGCCTGTGCAGTAAGTAATTATTTTTTTGTCTTTGTAGGCTTCGAGTTCGTCTATGTGGTCTTGAAACTCCCTAAAATGCTCAATATCAAGCGTTACAGCGTTTTTGAAATGTCCCAAATGGTGTTCGTATTTCGAACGAACATCAAGAATAACGACATCTTCTTGGGCTTTCAATTTCTTAAATTCCTCTGCCGAAAGGTGAATCCCTGTTTTTTCTGTGGGATCAACGGGCAAATCGGAATGGACTATTTCAGGTTTGTGGCGCACATTAATTTTAGCAAAAGTATGCGCTTGGGCTTGATCTATTTTGAAATCGATATGGGCAAAGCGCGGATCAGCCTTTACAATCTGCATATAGCGTTCGCAATCGGCTCTTAAACCCGAAACTGTGCCGTTCAGCCCTTCCGCCGCAATGATTATTCGACCTCTTAGGTTCAGTTCGAGGCAAAGCAAATGATGTTCCTCTCTAAACTGTTCGGGATTCTCGATAGGAGTATAACAATAATACAATAAGACCAAATAGGGTGCTTCCATAACACAAAGATTAAGGTTTTATGTGGCAAATTTCGCAATTTTTTTTCTATTGTACCAAAAAAAGATATACTTTTGATTTTAGTAAATTGAACAAAAACAAAATTGCCATGAAAAACTATCAACTATTTTATCTGCTCTTTTTCATTTTTTTGTTTGAGTTGGTTAGCTGTCGGTCGGCACAGGATACAGCTCGGTTGAAAATGATTAATAACAATTCGTATTGCCAAAATTCGAGTTCCGTTTTTTACTTTGATTCGCTGTGGCTTGAAAGTATAAAACAAGATACTTTGCTAAATTCAGCCGCTACAGAACGCTTTTCGCCACGCGCCCGCAATATTGCCAAAGACATGGGCATTGCCTCGCTTTTGAACCAATATTCGGAAATTGAAAAAACAAAAGGACTCGATAAAGATATTTTGGCGGGAAAAATTGCGGTTTTCACTCACCATGCCGACCTCGAAGTTACCAGTTGCGTAGCAGAACTCAACTGCGAACTGAAACGTTCGGAAGAATTGCGGGATTTTTTGCGGGGTCGGATTCAGAAGCGAATCAATAGGCTTACGATTGCGTCCATTTTGATTGGTACTGCTACTTCGGTGATTGTCAATACGGTCGCCCTCGACAACGCAAGGGCGGCGAAATATTCGCAAAGTTTTAAATATGCTTTCATTGGTAGTAGTGTGGTGGGGAGTACCTTAAGTATTCGGTCTTTTTTTCTAAATGACAAAGCACTTTTTGTCCATAAACGCAATGCTTTGACGGATATTTGGGAAAATCCGAAACAGCCACGCATTTTACCGCCCATTGTTTGGCGTTTTGTGAATAAAAAATTTCCAACCAAACAAGGCGTTTGGACAAGCGGGCGCGAAATATTAATAGAGCAATGGAAAGGCATGGGAATGCTCACAGACAGCCCAGAGCCTAAAATCATGGCGCGAAATAAATCACTTTTGGGACGAGAAGGCTATTATGATATGGGCTTAATCGAAACCCGAATCGCTATGCTCAAAATGCTAACCGAAGAGATTAATTTGATGCTTTATGACCTGAAAAGATTACAGCAGGAGCTTATTTTGCCAAATAATAGGTGATTTTTCTGTATCGGCGGCTTCAGCTGGCGATACAGAAAAATTTTGGGTAGTTTATTCCCTTTCGGTTCATAAAATCGTATATAAAAATTTGCCCAAAAGCCACAATTTTAAAACAAGGGGCATGCCCCTTGTTAAAAGACATACGAAATTATTGACTGAAAGGGAATAAAATATTTAAAAAAGACTTACCCAAAATGAGTAAGCCTTTCCCTATCAACCTTGTCCAATAATCCATATATACAGAAATTAAAACTGTGCCATTTCGGTAGAGCCTTCCATAGCCATAGTAGAAGCCCCTTGTTGAACGGTGTTTTGAACCGCATCGAAATAGCCCGTTCCTACAAAACTTTGATGTTTAACGGCTTTGAAACCTTGTTTTTGCAAAGCAAATTCTTTTTGTTGGAGTTGTGAAAAACCTGCCATGCCTCGTGCTTTGTATGCCGAAGCCAGTTCGAACATAGAAGTATTGAGGGCGTGGAAACCAGCCAAAGTGATAAACTGGAAGCGGTAGCCCATATCTGCCAATTCTTCTCTAAAATTTTCCATTTCGCCTTCGCTAAGGCGTGCCGCCCAATTAAAAGAGGGTGAGCAATTATAAGCCAAAAGTTGTTCGGGGTATTGACGATGAATTTCTTGGGCAAATTCCCTTGCCATGCCCAGATCCGGGTGCGAAGTTTCCATCCAAAGCAAGTCCGAATACGGAGCATACGAAACTCCACGACTAATGCAAGCCTCCATGCCATTCAGAATTTCATAAAAACCTTCAGAAGTGCGTTTGCCGATCAAAAATGCCTCATCACGCGGATCAATATCTGAAGTGATCAAAGTTGCGGCTTCCGCATCTGTTCGGGCAATCAAAACCGTAGGCGTGCCGCAAACGTCCGCCGCCAAGCGTGCCGCAACCAGTTTGCTAATTGCCTCTTGGGTAGGGACTAAAACTTTGCCGCCCAAATGTCCGCATTTTTTGGCAGAGGAAAGCTGATCCTCGAAATGTACGCCTGCTGCACCTGCCTCGATCATGGCTTTCATGAGTTCAAAAGCATTCAAATTACCCCCAAAACCCGCTTCAGCATCGGCTACGATGGGTACTAACCAATCGATGTCGCCGTCTTTGTTGAGGCTTTGAATCTGGTCAGCGCGGATCAGGGCATTGTTGATTCTTTTGACTACTTGCGGAACAGAATTGGCTGGATACAAGGACTGATCGGGGTACATTTCGCCTGCCAAATTTGCATCGGCGGCTACTTGCCAACCGCTTAGGTAAATGGCATTTAGCCCTGCGGTTACTTCTTGGATAGCTTGGTTGCCTGTAAGCGCACCCAATCCTGCTACATAACGTTCGTGATTGAGTTTGTGCCAGAGTTTTCGGGCTGTGGCATCGGCTATTGAGTATTCGATGCGGATCGTGCCTTGCAAATCCACTACTTCCTCTGCCGAATACGGTCTTACAACATTTTTCCAACGTGGATTACTTGCCCAATCAGCCTCAATCCGATGAATTCTTTCTGTGCGTGTCATATTTTTAAAAGTTTTGGGTAATAAAAAAGATTTTAATTTGAAAATAAATTGCTTCGTTTCTGTGGCGAACATTCTTGTTCGCCATACAAAAGCGATTAATTTGGGTGATAAAAAAATTAGTCAATATATTGGTACGCTTTCAGCGTCAGGAACTCCGCAAAAACAGGGTTTTTGACCAAATCGTCAAATATTTCTGTAGCCTCGCTGATTCGGCTTTGAGCATAAAAATTTCCAAATTCTTTTTCGGCTCTCGCCAATTCTTCCTGCTTCAGGCTTTCATAGTACGCCTCATCAATGGTTTTGCCTTCGGCAGTTTGTACCCCAAATTTGAGCCATTGCCAAAGTTGCGCCCTCGAAATTTCGGCAGTTGCGGCATCTTCCATGAGGTTATCGATTCCTGCCGCCCCGATTCCTCGCAACCAAGACTCGATATATAGAATCCCTGCTCGGATATTGGTTCGAATGCCCTGCTCGGTTATTTTGCCTGTTTTTACCTCAAAATCAATCAATTTATCAAATTGTGCGCTTTCTTGAGTTTTTGATTTTTGGTGTGGCGTATTTTCCATAGCTTTCAGGAAAGCCTCCAAACCTACAGGCACAAGGTCGGGGTGTGCTACCCAACTGCCATCAAAACCCAGATTTGCCTCACGTTCCTTGTCGGCTCGTACTTTAGCAAAGGCTTTTTCATTAATTTCCAAATCCTTTCTGCTTGGAATAAAAGCCGCCATGCCGCCTATAGCATGAGCGCCCCGTTTATGACACACCCGCACAATTTCTTTGGCATAGACTTCCATAAACGGAACGGTCATGGTTAGTTCGCTGCGGTCTGGGAAAATACGGCTCGGATCGTGGCTAAATTTTTTGATAGCACTAAAAATATAATCCCAGCGTCCTGCGTTCAAGCCCGAAATATGCTGTTTTAGTTCGAACAAAATTTCCTCCATCTCGAAAGCCGCCAAAATAGTTTCGATCAGAACCGTAACTTTGATAGTGCCTTGCGGAATGCCCAAATAGTCCTGTGCCGCCACAAAAACATCATTCCAAAGCCGCGCTTCCAAATGGTTTTCCAATTTTGGCAAATAAAAATAGGGTGCTGAACCTCTTTTCATCAAAGTTTCGGCATTGTGAAAAAAATACAAACCGAAGTCGAACAAACTGCCCGATATAGGCTTTCCGTCTATTATGAGGTGCTTTTCGTCCAGATGCCAGCCTCTTGGTCGAACCTTCAGAACGGCTACGGTTTTGTTCATCTGGTATTTTTTGCCATTTTCCGCTTCAAATTCAAGTTTTCCCAAATTTGCCGCCTTCAGGTTTGCCTGTCCTTCGGTGAGGTTTTGCCAAGTAGGGGAGGTGGCATCTTCGAAATCCGCCATAAAAACCCTTGCTCCCGAATTAAGCCCGTTGATCAGCATTTTCTTATCCACGGGGCCCGTAATTTCTATTTTGCGGTCTTGCAGATCGGCAGGGATCGGGGCGACTTGCCAACTTATTTTCCGAATGTTTGCCGTTTCGGGCAGAAGGCTGGGCATTTCGCCAGCTTTAAGCCTTTCCAAGCGAGTTTGGCGCGCTTTGAGGAGTTCCTGACGGCGAGCATCAAATTTTTCATGCAAAAATTCCAAAAAATCAAGCGCCGCACTTGTCAATATTTCTCCTTGGGAAGAATCCAAGTCCTTGCTGAATTGGATACCTTGGGCTGTCTGTGTCATCATGGTTTTGTTTTGATAGGAAGTTTTTTATTTCTGCTTTGATGTTACAAATATAGTAAAGCGAAATTTAATATGCAAGCGAAATTTCGCTAAATTTTATTTTTTTGCAAAATAAATTTAATTCGCTATATTGTATTTTTATTTTTTTAGCGTAAAATATTGTAAATCAATAAATTATACAAAAGCTGTTTTTTTCTAAATAAAACACTAATCTTGAGAGAAAAAATTGGTAAAATTGTATTTTTGCACCAAATACAGAATAGAATGAAAATTACAGATCAGAATGTTAAGATCGTTTTGGGCTTGAAAGTCAAGCAGTTACGTATGGAAAAGGGAATGCCCTTAGTGGATTTGGCGCAAAAAAGCGGTCTTTCGGTTTCTTACCTCAACGAAATAGAAAAAGGTAAAAAATACCCCAAGCCCGATAAGTTGGCGGCGCTGGCGCAGGGTTTGGAGG
This sequence comes from Cytophagales bacterium, assembly GCA_013297565.1. Lineage (GTDB taxonomy): Bacteria > Bacteroidota > Bacteroidia > Cytophagales > Thermoflexibacteraceae > JAAFHK01. Next base: position 3,195 of record JAAFHK010000111.1, on the reverse strand, counting down.
TAAGTTATGATTGGCTTACTTCGCTAAAGTTGAGTAGCAAATTAGCCCCTTTTGCTTATCTCTTGGATTCTAATATTCTCGAAGAACTGCCTTTATATCTTTTTGGCATAGATGTCAGCCAACTGTTTGAGTTTTTTATGACTGCTCCTAATAAATTGGGAGCTTTTGTCAAGACCATCACCGAAATTACCCGCAGTTATGATTTGCGAACGGAACGATTTTATTTTTCCGTTTTACGATCTTATCAGGAAATCCAAGACAACTATTTCGAGGAGATCGAAAAAGCCGCCCAAACTTTCAGAAATGAGGTATTGAAAGGGGCAGAGATAGATTTGGAAACTTTGAAAAGTTTTTTGGAAAAAGAGTATCACATTCAGACTATAGAAAATGGTTTGGCAGATTATCCTGAATTGCAAAGTGTGCGTTCGGTGTATATTCCACAGCCCAAACCCCATATTTTGCTCAATGCCCAACTGACCGAAGTGCAGAAAATATTTATTTTGGCGCGTGAGATTGGCTACCAATTTTTGGGGCTGGTCGAACGTCCTTATACTTTTTCATGGGTTGAAGTGCAGTCTTTTGAGGAAGTATTGAACAACTTTAAGATGTCTTATTTTGCGGGTGCGGTGCTGATAGACAAGGACAAGTTTGTAGAAGATTGGGAAACAATTTTTGCTCAAGAGGAATGGTCAGGGCAGACTTTCAACGAAACCATGCAAAAATACAAGGTTTCGCCCGAAACTTTTTTGCACCGTTTTACTTCTTTAGCCCCTAAATTTTTGGGAATCGAAAAGATTTTTTTCCTCAAATTTAACAGTCAAGGAGCAAGTAACAACCTCATGCTTACCAAAGAATTACATTTGTCTGGACTTTATAACCCGCACGCCAAGCAGATTGGGGAAAGCTATTGCCAACGCTGGGTTTCGGTCAATGTACTAAAAGATTTGGAAAAAATTGAGGAAAAAAATGGTAATACTTTAGTTACAGGGATTCAGCGGTCGAGATACATAGACGACCAGCGGGAGTATTTGGTGCTTTCGGTTGCCAAACTTATGCCGCCGATCAAAGAGTTGAGCTGTAGTGTAACTATAGGTATTGTATTGGACAAAAATATACAAAAAAAGATCAATTTTATTGACAGTTTGCCCTCTACGGAAGTGAATGAAACCTGCCAACGGTGTAGGGCTATTGACTGCAAAGAACGGATCGCCCCGCCGAGCATTTGGCAACGGCAACAGAACCTATCAATCCAAAAAGCAAGTATCAAAAAACTGCTCAATACAGAGTAAGATTTAAAATTAAAATTGGTTTGCCTTACAAACCAATTTTACTAAGGTGTAAAAAAAGGGGTTCAAAAAAACATTTTCTAATCTATCAACCTTGTAAATAAAATATGTCTAAATTTGCGTAAAATGGCAATAATTTCCAATAAATCGTCTTTTTCAGTAGCTGAAAAGGATTTGGAAATACAATATTCTTTGCCTTCTATAATCGTAAAACGCCAATATCCACCAATAATTTCTACGCCATACAGCGGAATCGGTTTTTCGTTTTTGGCTTGCCCAATCAAAAATGCCTCAAGTAATTGCCCCATCGGATCACCTGTGGGTTTTTTGTTCGGTTTGTATTCTTGAAAATGAAAATAGGGATTTTTATGCAAATCTAAATAGCCTTTTGCCAACATAAAATCGGACTTGACTTTGAGCATAATTCCCTCTACTTTTGCCCAAATCAATTTATCGAAATAGCCCACAATGCCGTTTTCGTCCTTTAAATGCCCTAATTCCAATACATAAGTAATAAATTTCATTTCGTAGGTCTTCTTCCGACCAAGTGGACATATTTTTTACTCCTCGTTGATAAATGTTATCAAAAATACTCTGTTCGACCACATCGAAAATGGGATTTTCGACCTTAAGCCATTCTCGCATAAGGGGCGTTTGGTACTCAACAATGCGGTTGAGTTGGAACTGCAATACCAATTCGGCTTCTGTCCAATTCCTGCCTTCTTCGGTTTCTATTTTTCGTTGTTTTGCCATAAAGATAGTATTTCTACAAAAATAAAGAAAAAATTGTATTACATCAAATTCCAAACAAAAACACCCAAAATTTTAAAATTTTGGGTGTTTGAAAGTCTAAAAATGGTCTATTACAATACTTTAAAAACGCCTCTATCAGCATAATAAAATTGCGAAATGCCGCCTGTGCCTGACCAAGAAGAAAAATTAAAGGTATTTGTGCCACTTGTTGTACCCAAAACTCTATAACAGCTTACGGCTTGTTGGGATTTATACCAATCCAAAGAACTGCCCGATACGCAACGTTCAGGTTTATTGCCTGCCGTATTGGTTTGGCGTAAGAAAAAGGCATAACCCGTGCCAAATATTTTTGAACTACCATTTGCTTCGATACAAATGGCTGTTGCTTCATCAACCCCTACGGCATACGGGCGAATCCCAAAATCTTGGCTCATACGTGCCATAAAAGTAAGTAAGCGCCCTCTGCGATCTGGGTTGTTGAAATGTGTATCCGTGATCAAATCTTGCAAATAAGGATTATTAACAAAATCATTGCGTCCAATAGTTACCGTATTGCGGTAAGGATTGGCAATGGCATCAGCCGAAGTAACTGTTCCATTTTGGGCAGAATAATAATATTTGCCTTGGATCGCACAGCCCGCACTCGTTCCACCAATTACGCAACCTTTCGTATTTCGCAAATAATTCAAGGCATCTTCTACTTTGGTATCTTTCCAGAAATTTACGTAGTTCCACTGGTCGCCTCCAGCAATAAAAACGCCTTCGGCATTGCGAATTTTTGCTTCTACGGCAGGATCATTGGCAATCGTGCGTGAATCGATCAAAATGGTTTCGACCGAATTGACCGTTCCCAAACCAGCTATATAGGAGTTGTAGCCGTCAGTTCCTGTAGCTCTCAAAACCACAATATCTCCGCCGCCTGCTTTTTGGATAAGCCATTGGAAAGCCGCATCTACGTCCGTTCCACCACCCATGAGAATAGTTCCGCCTGTGGTTGTACGGCTTACGTCAGCCGCATCTCCTACAATCCAACTGGTAAAAGCACCGCCCGAAGGAGGAGGTGTTCCGCCACCCGAACCTGCGATATAGGTCAAAGTACCCGCACTTACCGAAATCCTGTTCCAAGTTCCCCCTGTGCCTGTTGCCCAATCTACAA
>JAAFHK010000110.1:5834-11280 GCA_013297565.1 Cytophagales bacterium | reverse complement strand
TGGGCAGTATTGACCATACCTTTAAAGTCCATTAAATACAAAAAAGCGTGTTGTTTCAGGAGATTTTGCCAATCAGGTTTCAGTTTCAAGGAATCAGGAACGCCCGTTTTTAAATATTTCTCGACCAAATCCACATCATTGGTAAAAATCAATACATCGTTTTGGCTTGCCAAATAAAGCGGAACGCCTATTTTGTCGTGTTTGAGTTTGTAATAATCCTTTTCTACCACCAACAGGTCGTTGCTTTCGATCAGTTTTAGGACTTTATTAAAATGTTCCTTGTTACCAATGCTCGCCAAAAGGCTAAAAATGGGCATTTTTTCCTTGCGTTTTTTATCCACGGTAATCGGGTTGTATTCTTCGTCATATTCATAGGAAGTGTAGGTCGTTTCCAATTCCTTTACGTCCGTGATTGCCAGCAGCATATCCCCTTTCATAAGCCCATAAACCGCTTTTTCATCAACCACTACACCCAGCACATCGATCCAACTTTTGATTTTTTTGCCTGTTTTTGGTACATTTTCGAGCAGCGGTTCATAATACGACCACATCGACTGGGCAAATTTTTCAATATCAATCGCAAAACTCACCATGCCAAGCAGATTTTTGGCATTTACATAATTCAACATTTTCGGATTTGGGCGTTTATCATATACACCCAACATGGCAGCTGCCATGTTGGGATTTACGTGATTTTCGAACTTTAGCTTGAGTTCGCCTTTTTCAAAAAAGCCAAAAGTATGAAAATACGTATCTTTCGAAAGTTCGGACATGGTTTGGGTAAAAGATTCCATGGGGAACAAATCGGATGGCGGTTTGGGCGTATTTTTATAAATGATGTGATTGATTTTGCCCATATTTACCCAAAAACCCATATCAAAATTTTGCGCACTAAAAGTTTTGTAATTGACTTCGGTGCTGATCGATTTGGTTCGTGGGGTTAAAATTTTTGGAATATAATTGATCAAGGCATTGATTTTCAAGACTTTAAATTCGGCTTGCATTTCTTCGCTTTTTTCGTAAGCAAGCGAATCGGCATAGTCTATGCTCCGACTGATAAAACTTTCGTCCCCATCAATATTTATCACCACGCCCACATTTTTTGACCACGCCAAGACCATATTGTTTTGTAATAAATACTGAAAACCGCCTTTTTGGTTAATTCGGGTTTCATTATCACTCGAACGCACCAAACTACTTACCAATTTTTCGAACAAACTCAATTCCTGAATTTGGAACAAAAAACCCGTAACCCAAAGGCTATCCACAGGCTCGACAAAAAAATACGATTTGGGAGTCAGACTGATCCCTACTTCGGCAGGAGAACGGTAGATTTGGCTCAAAACTTCAAAATTACTCGGATTTTGCCGTTTCAGGTTTTGCTCTATCTGTTGAATGGCTTGGGATTGCAATATTTTGGCATAGTCTATCTTCGTACTGCAACTTTGCACATTCAGCACACCTACCAGCATTGCCTCCTGTCCCAAATACTGCTGAAGGTCTTGACCCAAAACCCCTTTTTGCGAAGCAAAAAAGGCGAAAAAAGAAAAAAACACGATAAAACGATTCATAATAATGGGGGGAATTTTATTCTTGAAACCAACTGGCATATTTGATATAATTGCCCGAAATGCGGCTCAACATTTCCTTCAGTTTGTCGTCTAAAGGCTTGATTTTTTTGGCAGGAACGCCCGCATACAAATAACCCGCTTCGACTATCGTATTTTCCAAAACCACAGCGCCCGCCGCAATCACCGAACCCGACTGCACTACGGCATGATCCATCACGATGGCACCCATGCCGATCAGCACATTGTCCTCAAGCGTGCAGCCATGCACCAAAGCACTATGCCCTATCGAAACTTGGCTTCCAATCACTGTTTTGGCGGTTTGGTATGTGCAGTGAATTACGGCATTGTCCTGAATGTTGGTATTGTTGCCAATCGTGATCGAATGGACATCACCACGCAAAACCGCATTGAACCAAATACTGCAATTATCACCCATGACGACCTCGCCAACAATCGTAGCATTTTCTGCCAAAAAGCAATTTTTTCCAATAACAGGGCTAAATCCCCGAACCGTTTTTATAAGTGCCATATTTTATTTCAAATTTTTTATAAAAATAATATTTTTTTCTCATTAGCACAAACCGCAAAATAAGCTGTTCAAATCTTGCACAATTTTCGCAAACAAAAGCTAATAAATCGTATTTTTACGCTTTATTAGCAAACATTTTGTACCAAAATCATGAAAAAACTTTGTCTGGCTACGCAAAACAAAAACAAAATCAAGGAAATTCGCAGTAAATTACAATCCAAATTCCCACATCTCGATTTGATCGGTTTGGAAGATATAGGGCATACCGAAGAATTGGAGGAAACTCAAGACACGCTGGAAGGCAATGCTTTCCAAAAAGCCAGTTTTGTTTGGCAAAAATACCAAGTGGATTGTTTTTCAGAAGATACAGGTTTGGAAGTAAGTGCTTTGAACAATGCCCCAGGCGTTTATTCGGCGCGTTATGCGGGTTCGCAGCGCTCGGACAGGGATAATATCGATCTTTTGCTCAAAAATTTAGGGCAGCAAACCAACAGACAAGCGCAGTTTCGAACGGTCATTTGTTTGATCCTCCAAGGCGAAATTTTTTATTTCGAAGGAGTATTGAAAGGCTTGATTATCAAAGAATTACGTGGCAATAATGGTTTTGGTTACGATCCTATTTTTGTGCCTGAAGGTTACTCCCAGACTTTGGCTGAAATGAATCTCGAACAAAAAAACCAATTAAGTCATCGGGCAAAGGCTGTTGAAAAATTAATCCATTTTGAAAAATTTGATATTAATTAACGTTTAAAACTGTTTTGTAAAACGCCCTTTAGTGTGTTTGTATTTCATTGAAAATCAATTAATTAAACGCACCCTAAAGGGTACGGTACAAAATATTTATGAACCTCGAAGCCAAAAAAATCTTGATAGGCATAACGGGTAGCATTGCCGCCTACAAAATTGCCCATTTGACTCGCCTGCTTGTCAAAGAAAAAGCCGAAGTGCGGATTGTGATGACTACTGCCTCCCAAACTTTTATTACTCCGCTTACTTTGGCAACCTTATCCAAAAACCCTGTTTTGAGCCAATTTGAGGCAGATCAGACAGGCGTTTGGAACAACCATGTCGAGCTGGGACTTTGGGCTGATCTTATACTGATCGCCCCTGCTTCGGCGAATACTTTGGCAAAAATGGCACACGGCATTTGTGATAGTTTGCTTTTGGCAACGTATCTTTCGGCGCGCTGTCCCGTCATGCTTGCCCCTGCTATGGATTTGGATATGTTTTTGCACCCCGCCACCCAACAGAATTTGCAAATTTTGCAAAGCTTTGGACATAAAATCATAGAACCTGAAACAGGCGAATTGGCAAGCGGACTTTTTGGCAAAGGGCGAATGGCTGAACCCGAACAAATTATTGAAATTTTAAGTAATTTTTTTGCCAAAAAAGCAATTTTGGAAGGAAAGAAAGTTTTGCTAACGGCAGGACCCACGCGCGAAGCCCTTGATCCTGTGCGCTTTATTAGTAACCATTCGTCGGGAAAAATGGGTTATGCCCTTGCCGAAGCCCTTGCCGAAGCAGGTGCAAAAGTTTGTTTGGTAAGCGGTGCGGTCAATCTGAAACCACAACACTCGAATATAGAACTTATCAAAGTAGTTTCTGCCCAAGAAATGTACGAATCTGTTATCCAAAACATTGATAATCAAGATATTATTATTCACGCTGCCGCCGTAGCCGACTATACTCCCAGCCAAGTTTCGGACACCAAAATCAAGAAAAATGAAGCCACTTTTGTTTTGGAACTTACGAAAACCCAAGACATTGCGGCAGAAGTAGGCAAAAGATTGCACAAAAATCAACTGCACGTAGGGTTTGCTTTGGAAACCAATAATGAAATCCAAAATGCACAAGGCAAATTGGAAAGAAAGAATTTTGACCTGATTGTGCTAAATTCTTTGCAAGATGCGGGGGCAGGCTTCGGACACGATACCAATAAAATTACTTTGATTGATAAAAAAGGCATTTTTCCTTTCGAACTCAAAAGCAAAACCGAATTGGCGGCTGAATTGGTCAGTATTTTGGCGGAAAAATGGAAAGAAAAAAATACATGATACGCAAAATTTTTACACGCTAAGCGTTTTTAAAACCCTTAGCGTGTTGATAATCATTCAGATTTTCATACCAAAATGGGCTTTATTTTCACTAAATTCTTTTTTCGCAAAATTCGGTCAGTACGCCAAAAGTTGATTTGGGGTGTAAAAAAGCAATATCCAAACCTTCTGCTCCCTTTCGTGCTTTTTGGTCGATCAGTTGTATGCCTTTTTCGGCAACTTCTTGCAGTTTTTCGTCTATTCCCTGCACCGCAAAGGCTAAATGGTGGATTCCTTCGCCTTTTTTTTCAATAAATTTGGCAACAGGGCTATCGGGGGCTGTGGCTTCCAACAGTTCGATTTTGGTTTGCCCAACCTGAAAAAAAGCAGTCCGCACTTTCTGGTCTGCAACTTCTTCTATTTTGTAGCATTTTAAGCCCAAAACATCTTCATAATAAGGGATTGCAGTAGCTAAATCTTTGACCGCAATGCCAATGTGTTCGATATGAGTAGGTATCATAAAAAGGTGGGTTACTTTTTTGCGAATATACAAAAAATGCGAATATTAGATATTTAAGCCTAAATATTTTACATTCTATCTTTTTTAAAGGTATGTTTGTTTTATTTTATAAATAATATCAGATTTTATGAAGACTAATTTCACTTTTTTGGGTTTGCTTGCTTTTGCAACTTTGTTATTTATTTCACACGATTTGCATGAAACTGCTCACATGGTTGTAGGGCTAATTTTGTGTGGCGAATGGGGACTAAGAGACTTTAACAATGTTTCTCCGATAATTAAGGGCTGCGAGCCTGGTATCTATGTTCTTATAGGATCATACGCAGGCCCTTTGGTTTCATATTTAGGTATGTGGCTTGGTTTTATGCTTTTGGCTAAAAAAGATAGTTTTCAACACCAAGTATGGGGTTTTTGTTTCATTTTTGCTAATGTGCCGTTTGCTCGTTTTTTTACTGCCATGCTTCGTGGAGGAGATGAATTTCAGGCTTTAAAATACCTTTTAGTCGATCATGTAAATTTGAATATAATTTGGGTTCTCAATGCCTTGTTAGTATTTTCTCTTACCTTTCCACCTTTGCACCGTGCCTTTTATTTTATACAAACCCCAAAACGAATTCTAATTTTTATAGGCTTTCTTATTTTGCCTATGTTGTTCGAATTTGCTGTTTTACACATAGGCTTAAACAATGTAATTTTAAAACAAGGCATTTTGTATGAACCTGTTTTTTTTGGTAATCCCTTATTGGTCAATATCTTAATTGGTGTGGAATTAGGTGTTTTTCTAATTTTATAT
>JAAFHK010000110.1:0-5824 GCA_013297565.1 Cytophagales bacterium | reverse complement strand
TCAAATAAAAACTTTGTGGATAAAAAAATACTAAGTATTTACTTGGTTTTTGCGAATATAAAAAAAAAATTCTGCCTTTGCAACGCTTCCCAAAACGCGTGCGTCTTGGTTTTAAAGGTCAGGAATTTACTCCTTAAACAAAAATTAATTAATATGAAAACGCAAATTAAAAACCTTGCTTTAGATTATGCATGGGCTGTTTTTTTAGGTCTTTTTTTATTGTATTTTGCTACCGCCTGCGAACCTATGACAGGTTGTGGCGGCGGGCATTTACCCAAACCTACCACAAGCGAAGTCCCTTGCGGCTTGGAAGTTACAGCCGTTCAAATGCCTTGTTCGGCTTATGGGGCTTTTGGCAATATTTATTTCCAAACCAAAGACGGAAAATATCTGCAACCTTGGGAAATGTTCCCTACTTTGATAGCCGTTAAAGTGGTCGTTGGGAAAACCTATACCATTGGCTACAAAGAGGTAAAACGTGATGAACGCTATAAAGATGTGATGCTTTGTATGCTTTTTGATGAAAAAGTAGCCAATGCTACTCCCATCAAAATAAATTGTTTGACCGAAAAAGGGGCTGAGTAAAGCATTGTAACATAGGCTTCAGCCTGTGGCTTTCACAGGCTGAAATCTATGTTACAAATTAAAAGGCAAAAATTGAAATAAAAACTGAATACTAACTAATTTTGCAATGGTCATTTTACCACAAGTTGCAACAAAATTGAAAGAGCATACACCAGAAGAAATAGAAAAACAACTGGTGGAAGGCTGTCTGCGGGGACATAACAGATCGCAAGAGCTTTTCTACAGGCATTTTTATGGATACGCCATGAGTATTGCTTTGCGCTATTCGAACCATGCCGAAGAAGCCAAAGAAATTACCAACGACAGTTTTATTAAAATTTTTAATCATTTGTCCAAACATGACGGGGAAAAATCTGTTCGGGCGTGGATGCGGCGGATCGTGATCAATACCGCACTCGACCGCTACAGACGCAACAAAAAAACTATGGGCGATACCGACCTTCAGGAAGTGCGCATGGAAACACCCGATCACAATATTATTGATCAGCTTTCGGCGGAGGACATCATGAAAATGGTACAAACTCTGCCTGTGGCGTACAGGACGGTTTTTAACCTCTACGAAATAGAGGGTTTTTCGCATGATGAAGTTTCTAAAATGCTCGATATTCCTGTCGGAACTTCCAAATCGCATTTGGCGCGTGCCAAAATGAAACTTAGACAAATGATCAAAGACAATCATAGTATCAAACATGAAAGATAATTTTGACGATAAATTAGCCCAAAAAATAAGGGAAAGCCTCGAAAACTACCCTGTAGAGTTCGACCCTTCGGCTTGGGCGGACTTGCAAAAATCCTTGCAGGCTGTGCCTTCGGTTTCTGTCCCTTTTTGGAAAACTTTACCCTTTCGCATGGCGGCTTCGGTGGTGCTGGTTGTGAGTGTGGGCTTGGCTTGTTACTGGGGTTTATCTTCGGACGAACCAAGCGAAACTACTAAACTTACTGCCTCAAATAGCCAAAAAAACGATTCTATGCCCAAAATCGAAACCCAAAATGCAAACAAAACTGTAGCAAAACAGGTTTTGGAAACCAATTTGGAAAAAGATTCGGCAAATAAGTCAGCAAATAAATTGGAAAATTATTTGCCAAAAAATACAGCCTTAGAAACACAAAAACCAAAACAAACCAACATTTCCAAGCAACCAAAGGCTGTTTTTCCAAAACAAACAGAAACACCGAACCAAAATACCAACCAAATACCAGTCATTGCCCTGTCGGTCAAAAAACAAGACGAACAGCCAAAAGATTTAGCAAATATTCAAAGCGAAGTGCCTCGTATGGAGGCTACCGAACTGGTCTTGCAGCCTAATTTGATTCGAGATTTGGCTAAAAATTTGGCTTTTGAAAAACCACAAAACATCAAAGCGGCAATTTTGCCAAAAACGCTGTTAGAAACCCAAAGCAATCCAAAACAAAAATTGGAAATTCGGTTTTTGGCGGGAATCGGGACTTCGGCAGGAGCAACTTTTGGCAAAAATGTAGAAGGAACAAGTTTTAATTATGGCGGAGGATTGCATACGGATTTGCTTTTGGGTAAAAAAATCGCCATTTCATCAGGCTTTCAAATTACACAAATAAGCTACGAAACACCTTTAAATGTGGTTTATATTGATAATCCTTTTCGGGTGTCGAATTTGTTCCCTAACATTAACAGCGAGGTAAGCCGCCAAATAGCCCAACAACAGCATACAAGCGTGCAATGGCAGATTTTCCAAATTCCGCTTACTGTCAAATATTTTGCCAGTCGTAATGTGTTTATCAATGCGGGTTTTTTGAGTTATTTTTTGGGTAAAAACTCGAATTATCAAAAAATAACTGATGATAAGATAGAAGGTGAGCAAAAATCAAAAATTTATGAACCCAGCCAACGCAATTTTCACCCTTTTGCGATTGCTTACGTAGGAGCAGGTTTCCAGAAAACCTTTTCCAATTTTACTTTACAGATCGAACCTTATATGAGTTTGCCTTTGCAAGAAATTGGCAATGCAAACGGGGCTTCGTCTTTTAGCTGGGCGGGACTAAGCCTAAGAGCCTATTTTGGCTCAAATACAAGTCGAGCTTTGTAAAAAACTTTGTCTTTTTTGTCAAAAAGCCTCAAGGTAAAAGCTACCTTGAGGCTTTTTTGCTTGTGATTTTTAGTATAATAAAACTTTCCAAGCGGCTTGTATTTGGTTTGTATCCAGTAATTCTTTTGCTAAAACCTGTGCATTATGCCAGTTTTCGGGCATTTTGATATCGATCTCTGCTAATTCTGCCTCACTTGGGATTTTTTCAATATTGCCCAGTTTTCCCAGATTATTTCCTGTCAATACGGCCGAATTGCGGATTTTTTCGGGTAACTGATCCACGCCCATGCCTTTTCGGGCTATGGGTTTTTCGACCTCGAAAATGGAGTTTCCACTTGCTCTGCTATAATAATCTCTGCCAAGCCGCGCCACCAAATTGATTCGGTGCGGATCGATAAGTCCTTGATTATCAAAGATATGTTCTTTGAAATGTGCCAAAATAATTTCGCAAACGACCAAATTTCCTGCCCCGCCTTCCGCCCCCAGCGGAATAATTCGCCTGACCTTACACTCGAACGAAACAGGCGATTCGGACACGCGCGGCGGTCGTACTAAAACTGATTCGATAGGAGTAAGTCCTGCTTTTACAAATTCATTTACCCCTTTTTCGTATTCGGTACTTGCCAAAGAAGCCTGCTCCACCAATGCGTAATCTACCAGATTGATCACCACTTCGGGAACTTCGTAAATATTTTCGAGAGTATGTTTGGTGGTATTGTCGCGCAAGCGTCTTGCAGGTGAAAAAATAAGGATAGGCGGAACGGCACTAAACAAATTAAAAAAACTAAAAGGGCTAAGATTGATATGGTCTGCCTGATCAATCGTGCTAACGAAGGCTATAGGACGTGGAGCAACCGAACCTTGCAAAAGCCCCTGCCAAACCATAGGGCTAAGGTCTTTAGGATAAACAGTTTTCATGAAAAGATTAGTTAATATTTAGTTGCTCAAAATCCAAGTTTGGGCTTTATCGAGAGTATCGAAATAACAAGTTTGTACCATACCAATCGTTTTTTCGCCTTCCTTGATAGTTTGCTCGATGGCAATCTGGGCAATAAAATCTTCAGGCATGACAATCGCAAATCTTCGAGCTTGGGGGTGCATAGTAAAGGGAAAAATATTTTCATTTACCCAAATCTGCAGAGCAGGGCTGATAGTAAAGTACATATCTCTATCATCAACCAAATAATTCTGGACTTTGTTAGCCACAGCAAAATCTTTATATGCAATCATTTCGCTTTTAAAATCACTTTCGGTCATGAGATTACTCTTCTCCCAGCGACTAAACATTATCGAGTTCGACTCATCATATTCGATATACATAAAACGACCTTTATAAACTGTTTTCATAAATTGGGTAGAAAAAATTTGACTAAATCACTCTCTCAAATATACAAAAAAAAGAATAAAACTTCCCTAAAGTTTTATTCTTTTTTTTAAAATCTCGCTAAATTAAAAATTAACCTTTGTCAAGGTCTTACAGACCTTGACAAAGGTTAAAAAATTACTCTCCTTTGCCTTTGGCTTGTTGGATCGTTTTAAGTTGTGCCTTCAGTTGCTCAACTTCGGCACTTGCTTCTTTGATCTTCACTCCAAATTCTTCTTTGAGTTTGTCTGCGGTTTTGGAATTGGCAAAAAACGCCAAGTTGTTTTTCCAAAGAGCCATATCATTTTCCAAATTGGTCAGTTTTCTACGCAAATTTTGCTCTTTTTTAGCAATTTGTTTAGAAGCCGCCCCGCCACCTGCGGTCGTGCCTAACAAACGCATTTGCAGATCGAGAACCAATTTTTCCTTTCCTTCGGCACTTGCACTTGTCAGTTTTTCGGCAGTTTTTTCGACCGAATCCAACAAAGCATCTTGGGCATCTGTGATGTTTTTGCGTGGTACAAAACCAATTTCGAACCATTTTTCGATCAATTTTTGCACTTCTTCAGGCTTTGCTGTAGGGGCTGAAGCCTCTATTTCCTTGCAAATTGCTGTTTTCTTTGCCAAATTGTCATTAAATTCTTTGTCCTGTTCGTTTCGGCGGTTGCGTTTGCGTTCGAAGAAGAAATCACAAGCCGCCTTGAAACGTTCGAATATTTTTTCGCGCTCGCTTTCAGGAACAGGTCCAATGCCTTTCCATTCTTCCTGTGCGTGTTTGATCTGTTCGGCAGTTGCGTCCCAATCGCTGTTTTCTTTGAGTGCTTCGACTTTTTCGCAAAGAACAACTTTGAGTTTCAAATTTTCGCCTCTTACGCTTTCGATTTTTTCGAAGAATTGGCTTTTTTTGTTGAAAAACGCCTTGAAATTAGCCCAAAACTGTTTGTTAATTGTTTTGGCAACTTCACGCGGAACAGGACCTATTTTGTCCCATGCTTCCTGCAAAGCCAAAATTTCTTTGGTTTTTTCGTTCCATTCCGTAATTTTATCGCTGTTGAAGTCGGTATAAACTTCTATTTTGAGGCAAAGTTCTTGTTTGATCTTCATATTTGCCTCCAATTTGCCCTTCAACTCATCTACATATTGGCGTTTCTTTTCGTAGAGTTTGTCCGAAGCATCTTTGAAGCGTTTCCAAAGTACCTCTTGCTCCTCGCGCCCAACCGAACCTGTACTTTTGTATTCGTCATGCAGTTTGTTGAGTTGAGCAATCGCCGCATTGAGGTTCGTTTCACCAAGCAAAGCCTCCGCTTTGTCGCAAATTTCGGTTTTGGTTTCCAGATTGCGTTTGCGGTCGAGCATCACAAGTTCGTGTTCGATATTTTTTTGTGAATAAAACCTATCCAAAAGGGCTTTGTATGTTTTGTACAAATCATCAGCTTCAGAAGGCGGCACTTGCCCAATGGCTTTCCATTGTTTTTGCAAATCCCGCAATTTATCTACAGCGGCTTTTGTAATGTCCGATCCCTCGAGCAAAGCCTTGATTTGTTCTATAATTTGCTTTTTTTGTTCCAAATTTTTCGATTTTTTGGCTTCCAATTCCGCAAAATATTTGGTTTTACGGTCTTTCAATGCCTTAAAGTTTTCAAAAAACTTAGCAATCATTTTGTCTTGTTTATACTCAAAAGCGTCCGCTTCGCCACCCGCCTCGACAAAAGCCTTCAAAGCCTCCTCTTTTTCACTGCGGTTGATGCGATCAATTTCTGCTTTGAGTTTTTTGAGGCGTTCGTCTATTTTGCGGAAATTCGTTTCCGCTAAA
>JAAFHK010000011.1 GCA_013297565.1 Cytophagales bacterium | reverse complement strand
TTTATCTACCAAGTTGTGGTCGTAAGATTTCAATTTGATGCGAATTTTTTGATTCATTGTATTAAAATATTTTGATTGCACAAAACCTGTTAGAATTTTAAAAACCTAACAGGTTTTACAAAAAATTTAGTTTTTAGCGCCTTTTACTTTAGCAACAATTTCTTCCGCCAAGTTACGAGGAACTTCAGCATAATGTGAAAAAGTAAGCGAAGCTGAAGCACGTCCCGAAGTAATGGTACGTAGGTCAGTTACGTAACCAAAAAGTTCAGAAAGAGGCACTTGACATTTTACAATCTGTGCGCCGCCTTTCGAATCCATGCCTTGCATAACCCCTCTTCTACGGTTCAAATCACCTGTTACCGGCCCTGTAAATTCGTCAGGCGTTACCACTTCAACGTTCATAATTGGCTCCAGAAGTTTGGGCGAACATTTACGACCTGCTTCTTTGTAACCAATACGTGCGGCTAACTCAAATGATAGCGAGTCCGAATCGACATCATGGAACGAACCATGATACAAACGTATTTTCATAGAATCGACAGGGAAACCTGCCAAAACTCCGTTTTTCATAGAATCTTTGAAACCTTTTTCGATAGCAGGAATAAACTCTCTTGGAATTATCCCACCTACAATTTGATTCACAAATTCCAATCCTTCCAAACCGTCAGTTCTTGGCATCATTTCGTACACAATGTCCGCAAATTTACCACGACCACCTGTTTGTTTTTTATACACTTCTCTGTGTTCGCCGCTACTTGCCGTAAAGTGTTCTTTATAGGCAACTTGTGGAGGCCCTTGGTTAATCTCGACCTTAAACTCACGTTTCAAACGGTCGATAATAATTTCAAGGTGTAACTCACCCATACCACGCAAAATAGTTTGACCTGTTTCCTGATCGGTATAAGCCTGTAAAGTAGGGTCTTCTTCGAGAAGTTTAGCAATCGCAAAACCCATTTTGTCTTGATCAGCTGTCTTTTTAGGTTCGATAGCATAACCAATTACAGGTTCTGGGAAAGTCATTGACTCTAAGATCAAAGGATTTTTTTCGTCTGTCAAAGTATCGCCCGTGCGAATATCTTTGAAACCTACACCTGCACAAATATCACCTGCTTCCACTTCCTCAATAGGATTTTGTTTGTTAGCGTGCATTTGTACCAAGCGTGAAATACGTTCTTTGTCTTTGGTACGGTTATTGAAAATGTACGATCCTTTTTCCAATTTGCCTGCATACACCCGCATAAAGCACAAACGCCCCACGAATGGGTCGGTCATGATTTTGAAAGCAAGTGCTGTAAAAGGTTCGGTATTTATTGGCTTGCGAATCACATCTTGCTCTGTATCAGGGTGTTTGCCCACGATAGGAGGCATATCAAGCGGCGAAGGTAAGAAAGCAACCGCCGCATCAAGCATAGATTGTACGCCTTTGTTCTTGAAAGCCGAACCGCAAAGCATAGGGAAAAACTTCATGTCGATAGTTCCTTTGCGAATGGCTCTCATGATTTCTTCTTCGGTGATCGTATTGGGATCGCTAAAAAATTTTTCCATGAGTTCGTCATCTGCTTCGGCAACTGTTTCAAGAAGATTATTTCTCCATTCTTCTACTTCTTCTTTCAAATCGGCAGGAATAGGCACGATTTGATAGGTTTTACCTTTATCTTCTTCGTTCCAAATAATTCCTTGCATTCTGATCAAATCTACAACGCCTTTGAAAGTATCTTCAGCCCCAATCGGGATTTGGATAGGCAAAGGTTTTGCACTTATTTTGTCTTTGAGTTCGCGAACTGCTTTGAAAAAATCAGCCCCTGCTCTGTCCATTTTATTCACAAATACGATACGAGGTACGTTGTATTTGTCGGCTTGTCGCCAAACGGTTTCCGTTTGAGGTTGCACACCCGCCACAGCACACAACAAAGCAACTGCTCCATCGAGTACCCGCAAAGAACGTTCTACTTCTACAGTAAAATCAACGTGTCCTGGAGTATCGATGATGTTGATCTGATAACCGTTTGTGGTATTAGGGATTAACTCACCTTGTTCGGTTGGGTAGTTCCAAAAAGTGGTTACTGCCGCCGAAGTAATGGTAATGCCGCGTTCTTGCTCTTGTTCCATCCAGTCCGTAGTAGCCGCACCGTCATGAACTTCGCCAATTTTGTGCGTCAAACCCGTATAATAAAGCACCCTCTCGGTGCAGGTCGTTTTACCCGCATCGATGTGTGCCATAATGCCGATATTACGAAGATGATTAAGATTTTTACTTGCCACTGTTTTTTAGAATCTAAAGTGTGAAAATGCGCGGTTAGCTTCAGCCATACGGTGTGTATCATCTTTTTTCTTAACAGACGCGCCTTCGCCTTTTGCGGCAGCAACGATTTCGGCAGCGAGCCTTTCGGTCATGTTCTTTTCATTACGCATACGTGCGTATTTGATCATCCATTTAATACCCAGCGAAACACGACGGTCAGGGCGTACTTCGGTAGGTACTTGGAAAGTAGCCCCACCTACACGGCGGCTACGAACTTCGACGGCTGGCATCACATTGTTAAGAGCTTTTTTCCAAGTTTCTAAGCCACTTACAGGTTCTGCTCCTGCTGTTTTGTTCAGTTTTGCTTCTACCAATTCGCAAGTATCATAAAAAATGCTATAGGCGAGGCTTTTTTTGCCACTTTCCATCAAGCTATTTACGAATCTTGTTACCAATACGTCATTAAATTTCGGATCAGGTAGAAGTTGGCGTTTTTTTGGTTTTGCCTTTCTCATGGTTCTTTGAAATAAAAAAAATATTGCGAATATATCCGCGACGTAAAAAATGATAATTCAAATTAAAAAAATACTCACAAGCGAGTAACCTACGATAGCAATAGGAACGAAACAGCCATGAAACGATCAACAACCATACGCTAAAAATTATTGTCGTATTTTCAAATTCCTACTGAAATGGGATTACTTCTTTTTACCCTGCGGTGCGCCTTTTCCTGCTGGTGCGCCTTTGCCCACTGGTTGCCCTGGTTTTGGTTTTTTCGAGCCGTATTTTGAACGAGCTTGTTTCCGACCATTAACACCCGCAGTATCCAAAGCGCCGCGTACCATGTGGTAACGAACACCTGGTAGGTCTTTCACCCTACCACCCCTGATCAACACGATTGAGTGTTCTTGGAGATTATGACCTTCGCCAGGAATATAAACGTTTACCTCTTTTTGGTTCGTGAGGCGAACGCGTGCTACTTTGCGCATAGCCGAATTAGGCTTTTTTGGCGTAGTAGTATAAACCCTTGTGCAAACGCCACGCCTCTGAGGACATGAATCCAGAGCAGGAGATTTGGACTTACTTGTGATTTGTTTTCTTCCTTTGCGTACTAATTGCTGTATCGTAGGCATTTTAAAAAGTATTTTGGTACTCTGATTTTTTGAACTGCAAAGGTAGTGTTTTATAATTGTTTTTCCAAAATTATTGCTTTTTTTTTCTAAAAAAACAAAACAAATTTAGCAAAGCTATAAAATAAAGGATTCCGATAAAGAGAATAATAGGAAAGTTTTGTACCAACAAACCATTTTATCTGGCTACTATTGGGTTTTGTTTGAAAAGTCATTTTTGAAAAATAAATTTATTGGATTCTTTGTTTTAAAAATAAAAACTCCTACCTTTGCACCCTAAAAAAGAACTGTGCTTATTCGTAAGCATTGAAGTTCGCGATTTTTTCCAATCTTTTAATTAAAAACAAAGCAAAATGGCTGGTATTATCGGAAAAAAAATCGGCATGACTAGCACGTATACGGCTGATGGCAAGAATTTGGCATGCACAGTAATACAAGCTGGTCCTTGCGTAGTTACGCAAGTGAAAACCAAAGAAAAAGACGGTTACGAAGCAGTCCAACTGGGTTTTGGGGAGAAAAAAGAACACAAAACTTCCAAACCCATGCAAGGACACTTCAAAAAAGCAAACACAACTCCAAAACGCGAAATCGTTGAGTTTGAGTTCGACAAATCTTTTGAATTAGGTGCTACTATCACTGCCGCAGATGTATTTGCGGAAGGGGACAAAATTAGGGCAATTGGTACTTCAAAAGGTAAAGGTTTTCAGGGTGTTGTGAAACGCCACAATTTTAGCGGCGTTGGTGGGGCTACTCACGGACAGCACAACCGCTTACGTGCGCCTGGCTCTATTGGTGCGTGTTCGTATCCTGCTCGCGTTTTCAAAGGTACTCGTATGGGTGGTCGAATGGGAACGGACAGGGTTACGGTTCGCAATCTGAAAATCCTAAAACTTATGCCTGAACAGAACCTAATTATCATTAGTGGTTCGATTCCTGGTGCCAACAACTCGTTTGTGTACCTCGAAAAATAATTTCCCTTTCCTAACAAAACATTTTTATTTCAGACATCATGGAATTAGCAGTATTAAACGCTTCGGGCGCTCAAACGGGCAGAAAAGTAACGCTTTCCGAAGACATATATAATGTCGTACCTAACGACCATGCTTTGTATCTGGACGTAAAGCAATATTTGGCTAACCAACGTCAGGGTACGCACAAAGCGAAAGAACGTGCGGAAGTATCGTTCTCGTCAAGAAAATTGAAAAAACAAAAAGGTACAGGTGGCGCCCGTGCGGGTAGCCGTAAAAACCCTTTGTTTAAAGGCGGTGGTCGCATTTTTGGTCCTCGTCCGCGTGATTACCGTTTCAAACTCAATAAAAAACTAAAACAAGTGGCTCGCCGTTCGGCTTTGACTTACAAAGCCAAAGAAGCCGCTATATCCATAGTTGAAAATTTGAGTTTCTCCAAACCACAAACCAAACAATACTTGCAAGTGATGCAAGCCTTGTCTTTAGCCGCCAAACACGAAATGAGCAGAAAAACACTGGTGGTTGTTCCTGAACAAAACGCCAATGTGTATTTGTCATCACGCAATTTGGAAAGAACTAAGGTAGTGGTAGCGAAAGATTTGAATACTTACGATATTCTAAACGCCGATTATTTGGTACTTTGTGAAGATTCGGTAGCCAAAATCCAAGAAATTTTGGGCAAATAAGACACACGCTAAAGCGTATGTTACATTCAATTTTTGATTCAAAATACTAAAAATATTTCGTTAAATGGAAATTTTGAAACGTCCCTTGATGACCGAAAAATCTACAAAGGGCAACGAAAAAGGGGTTTATACTTTTGAGGTTCATCGCAAAGCCAACAAAATCGAGATTGGCAAAGCCATTACCGAAATGTATGGCGTAAGTGTTGATGAAGTTCGTACCATGATCGTTCGTGGAAAAACCAAAACACGCTATACCAAACGCGGTTTTGTGTCGGGTAGCAAACCTACTTACAAAAAAGCCATTGTAAAATTGGCAGAAGGCGAATTTATCGATTTGTACGGTGAATTGGCACAGTAAAAAATATTTGGTTCAATTTTTTAAACCTCAAGGATCATGAAAAGGACATTCCAACCTTCTCGCACCAAACGTACCAATAAGCACGGTTTCCGCAGTCGTATGGAATCGGCAAATGGAAGACGTGTATTGGCGGCTCGCCGCGCAAGGGGCAGAAAGAAACTAACAGTTTCGGACGAGAGAAAACATAAAGCCTAAAAATAAACCTTGTCGTTTGTGAGGACACAAACAAGGGCAACTGGTTTTTATTCAAAATAGAAATAACATTTCTCAAAGAAATGTTATTTCTATATTTTTTAATCTTTAAAAATATTACAGACATGAAATTAAGAGTGGCAAAAAAAATAGCCAAACATCATGGCAAAGGGGAACTACAGTACCATGCCGAACAAATAGCCAAAGCAGGTTTTGCCGTAAAACGTGCAGAAAGACGTGCGGCTAAAAGTAATGCTAAGAAAGCCTAAATAGCTTTTATGGCGAACAAGAATGTTCGCCCTACAGTTTGAAAAAATGGAAAATCCTATATTGGCACATTCGCAGGGCTTTCCGAAGTCCGAGAGGCTTTGTAGCCAAAAAGTTATCAAGGAGCTTTTTTCGAAAGGCTCCTCTCTTTTCGTGTATCCTTTCAAAATCCTCTACCTTCCTGCCTCTACTCTCTCCGCAAGTGCTGTTTTTCCGCAAGTTATGTTTTCCGTTCCCAAAAAAAATTTCAAACGGGCTGTAGATCGCAACCGTATCAAGCGCCAATGTCGTGAAATTTATCGTTTATGTAAATCCCATCTTTTTTCAGAAAAAAAGCCTCCTCAAGCCCTTGCTATTATTTTTGTAGCCCAAAAACAAGAAACGTTTGAGTTTTTACAAAAAAAAATGGAAAAAGTTTTGGAACAAATGCCTTAAGCAAAAAAGTATAAATTGATTATATTTGTCGGATCGTTTTTTGGTAGGTAAATTAGCTAATCCATTTCATTTTTTTGACGAGTATGACAAAGCGGATTCTTTTTTGTGTTGTGCTGGTACTTCTGTTTTTTGTTGTCGTGGCGCAGGCTCAAACCTTGGATACAACGAAGTTGGACGTAATGAATGTGGCTGATTTGCTCGAAAATAAAGCATCTTCGGAGGTAAAAATTGTTTCGGCGAGCCGTTCGAGCAAAAACCTGAACGATTTGCCTATTACGATTCAGGTGATCACGAGGGAAGAAATTTTGCAAAACGGTTACATTACTCTGGTCGATGCGCTAAAGCACGTGGCAGGGATACGTGTTTCGCAACCGGGTAGCGGCTTGGACGGGGAAACATTCCTCATGCGCGGTCTGATAGGCAATTATTATAGTAAAATATTGCTCAATAGTATTCCACTTCAGCCTTCGGTGTCGGGCTTGTTGCCCATAGCCGAACAGTTGCCTATTGCGCAAGCCGAACGCATCGAGATCATCTTTGGACCCGCCTCCTCTATTTACGGTGCCGATGCCATGGCGGGTGTCATCAATATTATCACCAAAATGCCTAATAATAATGATGCTTTTGCTCAAGGAAGTAGTATTTTGGGTACTTCGGGTTTTCGGCATTTTAATTTTATGACGGGAAGCAAATTTGGGAAGGATAAAAATACGATTGCTTATACGATTTACGGCAATTATGCCCAAAAAGAAGATCAGCATCTTAGCACCGATGATCGCCTGTACTCGCCTATTTATAGCAATGCGCTGCCGCCCAATATACAGCCCATAGCCGAAAAATATGCACAAACTGACCCGCAGGGTTTTTTAAGGGATTTTATTTATGGAAATGGTTTTGATTATTACAAAGGAACTGCCTTGCAAGCCGAAATAAACGAACGCCCTCAAAATAGTTATTTGCTGGGTTTTCAGATGAGTTATCGAAATTGGCAATTCAGTTTTAATGAAATGTACCGCCAAAACCATTCAAGCATAGGGCTTAGTCCTATAGTTTTTTCGCCTGCCAACCCGAATACTTTTTTTGGGGATAAAATTCAAAGAGCTACGTTGAGTTTTAATAAAGATTTGAAAAAATGGTCTTTTACAGCCAATCTTTCCTATAACCGTTATAGAATGAACCCAAAATCGGCAAGGGGGTCAAATTATAATGGTTTTGGCGGTTTTTCTTATAAATATGCCGCTTCGGACGATATTTTTGGCGAGTTTTTGGCAAGATATACTTCTCGGAAAGAATGGGAATGGACGTTTGGAGGTTCTTTTCAAGTATCGGGGGTGTTGCCCATGACCAATGATCTGGTCGAACCCTTTGATCCTGACAATTATACCGCTTTTTCGAACACCGTTTCCGTTCCTGCCGATCCTGTCTTGGGTATGTTTGGTTATAACCCACGTGTTTATAGCAATCGAAGCCTTTTTGCCCAGACTTTCAAAACCAAAAATAAATGGACTTTTATGGCGGGAGCCCGTTTTGATGCCAATACGGGCTATGAGGCGGCACAAACAGGCAATATTGCCGTACTGCCAAGTAGCCAATTAAGAATTGCGGTACAGTACAAAATCAAGAAAAATCTATCAATCCGTTTTTCTATAGGCGATGCTTTCAAAGCCCCTGCCCCTAACGATACTTATGTTTCGCTGGGCATTCCTAATCCCAATCTTCAAATGAGTAAGGTTAATTATCAGCAAATTCCGAATCCGAAACTGAAGCCCGAATTGTTAGATGCTTTCGAACTCGGTTTGCGTTATACCCCTACGCCTAATTTCTTTTTGGAAGGAATTATTTATTTTCACGAAATAACACAAAAACAAGTGGCAGATATGACTCTTGTGGATACAGTTATTTACTCGAATTATGCTAAGTTTAATCCTGATTTGCCTGTTATTGCGCGTTCTTACCTGAACGATTTGAGCTCAAGTGCAACGGTTGGTAGCGCTCAAGTTTTGATGCGGTACAAAAATATTTTACCCAAAATGAAGCTAAATGTAGAACTTTTTACGTCCTATCATTGGAGTGGCGAATCCTTACCAGAAAGCAGTTTAAGACCAGATGACGGCATAAGTCTTAGCGATTATCGTATGTTGCCGCGTTTTATAGGGCAGTTGAATCTTGATTTTGTTCCATTCAAAAACGCCTACGTTCGGATCGAAAATGTATTGTTAAGCAGTTGGCTTCCACGCTATATTTTCAATAATGACAAGGTTGATCACGAAAAAAAGCGAACCAGCGGTTATTTTACTACGGATTTTCTTTTTCGGTACAAATTGGGCAAAAATTTGAACAGCCATTTGAGAATCGGGAATGTGTTTAATGCGCGTTACGGAGGAATCGATGCTACGGGTTTTGATGTGGATTTGGCGTACAATCCGCAGTATTTACGGACTTTTCAGGTCGGGCTGAATTTTGTGTTGAATTGAGAGAGGAATTATGTTTTTTATAGTGTAATTAATTGGTTATCAATAATTTACTACCCAATTATGCAAAATTTTATACGAAATCATTTGGACGATATTAGGCAATTAGCCGATTTGCACTATATCCAAAAATTGTGGCTATTTGGTTCAGTATGTACCGAAAATTTTACAGAAAAAAGTGATATTGATTTTTTAGCCGAATTTGAGGCATTAGATTATGCTGATTATGCCGATCAATATTTCTTTTTTTGCGAAGCCTTAGAAAAATTATTGGGTAGAGAGGTTGATGTTGTTACTGTCAAATCTTTATCTAATACTTACTTTATCCAAAGTGTTGAAAAAAATAAAATTTTGATTTATGAACGTAGAAATCAAGAAATATTTGCTTGATATATTGAACTCGATTGAATCGATTGAGGAATATTTAGGCTCTAATCGCAATTTCAAAGACTATCTACAGAATAAAATGCTCAAAAGGGCAGTAGAAAGGGAATTAGAAATTATAGGCGAAGCCATGAATCGAATTTTGAAAATAGATGAAGGAATTGCCATTAGTGGTAAAGTTCAAGTTATAGGACTTAGAAATAGGATTATTCATGGTTATGACAAAGTAGATGATGAAATTGTTTGGGGTACAATTAGCCGCCATTTGCCGATTTTAAAAACCGAAATCGTGCAATTATTAGAAAAATAAAAATTGAAAAAAATGCCCTTACACAAAAAACATACATTATTATTTTTCTTTTGGATTTTTCCTATTTTTCTCTTTGCCCAAACTGCAACGGATAGTTTATTGGTGCAGGCGAGGAATTTTGTCCAAAAAGAGGATTATACCAATGCGCTTCGACATTATTTGCAGGCAGTACGGATAGAGGAAAAACAGAAAAACAAGCCCAAATTATCGGCTATTTATACCGAAATGGCGGGGCTTTACCAAGAGGGAAATCTGTACGAAAAAAGCGCGCAGTATTTGCAAAAAGCATACAGCCTCAATCCGAGTGATGAAATTGCTTTGAAAATTGCGGATTTGCAGATGCAAGCCCAACTCTATGATAGTGCTTTGGTGCAATACCAAAAAATAGCCGAAATATATGAAAAACAGCAAACCTCTGTGAAACTATTGCCTGTGTTACGAAAGATGGTGATTGCGGAGCAGAAACTCCGAAACCATGCAAAGGCTTTAGTGTTGAACCAAAAAATTTTGGCAATTCAGGAGAAAACACAAAACAAAACGGAAATAATTATTGCCAAAAACAACATAGGCTATACCCAAAAACAGCTTAAACAATACGAAGAAGCCGTTAGGACTTTTGCGGAGGTGCTGAAATTGGAAGCCGAGAGCAAGGCAAAAAACAATACAAGCACTTTGATCAATCTGGGCGTTACCTATCAAAACTTAGGCAATTATACCCAATCCCTCAATTATTTGTTGTTAGCCCAAAAGAACATTGAGCAAAGCGGCAACAAAAAAGAAATGGCAAAAATGTACGATTTGCTTTCGGCAATCTATTACAGCCTCAAGGATTATTACAATGCCAAATATTACAACGAATTGGCAATCGAACTGTCCAAAGAAAACAGAGATGCTCGAACTTTATCAAAAGCCTATCAAACTACGTCTTTGCTTTACCAAAATGAGGAAAAATACGACAAGGCTCTCGAATTTTTCAAACAGCACCTTGCCCTGCGCGACTCGATCTTGGTAGAAGAACGACTAAGACAGCAAGACCTTGAAGATGAGCAGTTTGTGATCGAGCGCACCGAAAATGAATTGAAACTGTTGATGGCAGGCGAAGAACTCAAAGATGCACAGCTCAAGGAAGCAAGGGCAGAGGCACAGCGCAGAGAAAAGGAAAATGAAATACTATTGCAAGAACAAAAACTAAAAAATGCCTTAATTGGCAGGCAGGAAGCCGAAAAACAACAGGCTTTGCAAAGTTTGGTTTTGTTGCAAACACAAGCCGAAGCCGAACGACAAGACCAAGAAATTACGGATTTGCAAAACCGACAAAAATTGCAAAATGCGGAAATTGAGAAAAAAAATGCGGAGGAAAAACAAAGACAAGGCGAAATAGAACTGCTAAACAAGGACAAAAAACTAAACGACCTCGAACTGAAGCGTAAAGAGCAAGAATTGGCTAATCAAAAAGAATTTCAAACTGCCCTGTACGGAATCATTGGTTTGGGGATTTTGGTGCTGATCCTGATCCTGATTGGTTTGTTTGTTACGAACCAAAAAAACAAGCAGTTGGCGGAGCAAAAAAATATGATTACGGAAAAAAATACAGAACTGTCGATGCAAAATGCCGAAATTGCGGCACAGCGGGACAATGCAGAAAGTTTGAGCAATCAGCTAAATAAGCAAAACGAACATATCAAGGCAAGTATTAATTATGCCCAACGTATCCAAAAAGCTATTCTGCCTTTGTCCGAAGAAATAGAAAGGTATCTGCCGCATTATTTTGTCTTGTTTCAGCCCAGAGATGTCGTTTCGGGTGATTTTTACTTCTTTGCGCAATCCCAAAACAAGAACCTAATAGCGGCTGTCGACTGCACAGGGCATGGCGTACCAGGGGCGTTTATGAGCATGATCGGCAATGCACTCCTGAACGAAATTATTATTTCTCAACAGACTACCTCGCCCGATCTGATCCTGAACGAACTGCACAAAGGTATCCGAAAAGCCCTCCGCCAAGCCGACTCAAGCAACAAAGACGGCATGGACATGACCTTGCTCGCCATCGACCATCAAGAAAATATAGTGGAGTTTGCAGGAGCAAAAAATCCGCTTATTTATATTCAAAAGGGCGCATTGGAACATATCAAAGGCGATAAATTTCCGATAGGGGGAGCGCAACAAGAGGAAGAAAGGATTTTTACGAAACACACGATAAAGATTGATTCCCAGACAGTTTTTTATATTTTTACGGACGGTTATCAGGATCAGTTTGGGGGCGAAAAAAATACCAAGTTTATGATCAGTAACTTGAAAAAGCTGTTTTTGGAAATCCATCAAGACGATTTGGAAAAACAAAGGTTAATTTTGGAACGAACCTTTCAGGATTGGCTAAAACAAGGAAAGGAACAACAGATTGATGATGTTTTGGTGATTGGGATTAGGATTGAAAAATGAAATAGCGCAACTTTTGGAAAGTTTTGAAACTTTCCAAAAGTTTGATTATCAAGGTTTTAAATAAAATTACTGTCCAAATATACTCAATATTTCCTCTGCTTTACCAAAACCAGCCATACAAAAGAACCAATAAAAGCATAATTCCAAAAGCCAAACCATTAAATACCCAAGTGGTGTGAAATAGTTTGAAACTCAAGTCTATGGCTCGTGGGTGATCTTTTCCCTTTGATTCTATCAAGGAAACAACAATTAAAAGCACCGACAAAATCAAAAATACCAGACCCATGCGGTCGATAAAAGGCATTTCGGGCAAAAGAAATTTGAGCAAAAAAGAAAGCGGAATCGACAAAACAGCCACCAACAAAGCGGCATTGGCGGTGCTTTTTTTCCAAAACAAGCCAAAAAGGAAAAGCACCACGATTCCAGGGCTGATCAGACCTGTAAATTCCTGAATAAATTGGAAAGCCTGATTGAGGCTCGTAAGGCTTGGAGCAATAATAGTTGATACGACCAATACAATAATACTCACCATTCGTCCGATCTTAACTAACTGTTTTTCAGACGATTCGGGAAATAAAAGTGGTTTATACAAATCCATTGTGAAAATGGTCGAGGCACTATTGACCATCGAACTCAAGGACGATACGACCGCCGCAATCAATGCCGCAAAAGATAAGCCTTTCAGACCTGTTCCCACAAAATTGTTCAAAAGCCAAGGATAGGCTTCATCGGCTTTGCTGATGTCGGCTTTCAAAACGAACGCCGCAATACCAGGAATTACGACAATCAAAGGCAAAATCATTTTCAAATAACCCGCAAAAGCCAAGCCTTTTTGGGCTTCGTCAATGTTTTTTGCCGCCAGCGCGCGTTGCGTAATGTACTGATTACAACCCCAGTAACTCAAATTGGCAATCCACATTCCGCCCAGCAAAACCGAAATACTTGGCAAATCCATGTAAGCATCTTTGTATTTTCCATTGCCTTCATCTATCAAAATTTCGCCTTTTTCTATAATCATGCTAAACCTTTCGGGGGCTTTTTCGACCAGCAAACGCAATCCTTCCCACATTCCTTCGCCTGCGCTTACGGCATCGAGTGCCAAATAAGTTGTTACCAAACCGCCACCAATCAAAAAAACGACCTGAATTACGTCTGTCCAAGCTACCGCTTTCAAGCCTCCATAAATGGAATAGACTCCTGAAAAAATTGCCAAGCCTATGACCGCATAGAATAGATCAACTCCCATGATTTTATTCAATGCCAAACTGCCTAAGTACAATACAGAGGTCAGATTCACGAAAACGTACAAGAGAAACCAAAAAATAGCCATACTTGTTCGTACCCGTTTGTCGTAACGAACTTCCAAGAAATGCGGCATGGTGTAAATCCCTTTTTCTAAAAAAATGGGCAGAAAAAACTTGGCAACGACCAAAAGCGTCAGCGCCGCCATCCATTCGTAGGAGGCAATCGCCAAACCCAAAGCGTAGCCCGATCCCGACATACCAATAAACTGTTCGGCAGAAATATTGGAAGCGACCAGAGAAGACCCGATTGCCCACCAAGTCAGGGATTTATTTGCCAAAAAATAATCTTCGGAAGTTTCACTTTCGCCTTCTTTGCGGCGAGAAACCCATAAACCCACACCGATCACCAGCGCGCAATACGCCACAAAAACCGCAATATCCAAGATAGAAAAGTTCATAATTTTAAATTGTTTGCGTGTATTTTTTACCTTTGCGTTTTTATTTTTTCCCAAATGTAAATTAATTTTGCCAAATTGCTACGCCGAAAAGATTTAAAACTAAATAAATGGAAATCGATAAATTCATGGAAAAAATAGACACGTTTATTGGCATTGATGCCATAACCGAATTTTTGGAAGAAGAAAACCAAAATCTTTCAGAGGAACAAGTTAAACAATTTGTTTAGTACCTCGAAATAGATTTTTATGATTGTAGGACTTACGCATTTTTTAGAACTAACAGTTCTTTAAGAACTGTTAGTTCTTGATTATCAAGAGTTTATAAAAATAACATTTTTTGAAAAAAATGTTATTTTTGAGCAATTTACGAGCAAAATGCGTAAGTCCTAGATTGGTTAAAAAATAATTATCAAACATTTTCGCAGGATCGAGCGCTTTGATAATCAATAACCAAGACCTTGTACTTTCCGTTTATAAATTATACTCAATCCAAAGTGGATTTTCTGTAGCATAGGCTTTAGCCTGTGAATACACAGGCTAAAGCCTATGCTACAGAGTAAAACCAATTTAGTTTTAGCATAGATAAACCTTGTTTCAAACATGGCAAAACATACATTCGATCCCGCAAAAGACAATTCGATAAGCGAAGCAAAACGTTATTTGGAAAATGCTCGCAAACTTTTAAGCGAAAAAGCGGGTAAAGATGTTGAATTTTATTCCGACAAAAAATATGTTCGTATGGCAGGCAATACGGCTTGGAATGGTGTGCTGATCGCCCTAAATGCCGCTTTGTCTGTGCAGGATTTTTTGAAAAAAGATGCCCGACCTTCTATCGATACCTATAAATTGGCGGCTCGAAAGGAAGGGCATTTGATCGTAAATCTGATCAATGAAGGCTATAATCATTTGCATCTTTTGATGGGTTATGATGGTACGCTTTCTGTTTCGACCGTACAAAGAGGCATTCAATATGCCCAAGAAACCCTTGATTGGTGCGAACAAGGGACACAAAAAACAAATACTCTCTAAATTTTTTACATGAAAACGACAGAATTACACGCAGACGAACCACTTTTGAGGGAAAACCCGAATCGGTTTGTGCTTTTTCCGATCCAATATGACGACATTTGGCAAATGTACAAAAAAGCCGAAGCAAGTTTTTGGACAGCCGAAGAAATCGATCTTTCACAAGATTTGGGAGATTGGGCAAACCTGAACGATGGCGAAAAACACTTTGTTTCGCACGTATTGGCTTTTTTTGCGGCAAGTGATGGCATTGTGAATGAAAATTTGGCGGCAAATCTTTTGCACGAAGTTCAGTTCCCAGAAGCCAAATGTTTTTACGGTTTTCAGATCATGATGGAAAATATCCATTCGGAAACCTATTCTTTGCTTATCGATACGTACATTAAAGACCCAATCGAAAAAAACCGCCTTTTTAATGCCTTAGACACCGTTCCTTGCGTTACCAAAAAAGGCGAATGGGCTTTGAAATGGATCAATAGCCCTATTTTTGCCGAACGCTTGATTGCTTTTGCCGCAGTCGAGGGTATTTTCTTTTCGGGAAGTTTTTGTTCGATTTTTTGGCTCAAAAAACGCGGCTTGATGCCAGGTTTGAGTTTTTCGAACGAATTGATTTCGAGGGACGAAGGTTTGCATTGTGATTTTGCTTGCTTGCTTTATACCCGACACATGAAAAATAAATTGCCAAAAGAACGGGTTTTGGAAATCATAGTAGATGCCGTTCGGATCGAACAGGAATTTATTACAGATGCACTGCCTGTGAAATTAATTGGCATGAATGCAGGTTTGATGAGCCAATATATCGAGTTTGTGGCGGATCGGCTTTTGGGTGAATTGGGTTTGGAAAAACAATACAACGCCACCAATCCATTCGATTTTATGGAAATGATCTCTTTGCAAGGCAAAACCAATTTCTTTGAAAAAAGGGTTGCCGAATACCAAAAAGCGGGAATTATGGGCGATACGAGCAAGGCACACACTTTTAGCCTTGACGAAGAATTTTAAGAAAAAACCAACCTTGCGGGTTTTCGAAACCTGCAAGGTATAGCAGATTAAACATTTCCCCAAATTCCCTTTTTTATGCAAACCATTACCATTACTGACGAAACCGCTTTGGGTGATATTTTACACGCCATCGAATTGGAAATCAACGAGTCGATCATCAGCCTCGAAGACCTGATCCGCTTGCGGGTAACGCAAGAAGTTGAAAAATACAATTTGGAAAAATCCGAAATATTTAGCGGTTTGGTGCAGCCGACTGAATCGGAACGGGTTTTGAATGGCTACACCCTCAAAAACAAACGGAATATTGATGCTGAAGAACAGGTTTATCGGGCTTTGGACGCTTTCCAAAAAAATGCTTTTTTCGTCATTGCCAACGAACGCCAAGTCGAAACGTTGGACGAAAGAATCCCGCTTCTCGACAAACAACAAATCAGTTTTATCAAATTAAGTCCCTTGGTAGGCGGTTAAAAACCGCCTTTTTTTTACTTCGTCAAAATCCGCATAACCGCTTCTTGCCAAAGAGGATATTTTTCCATTCTTTGTGTTTTGCTGAGTTAAAAAATGCTTGTTTTCTTTGAACCAATCACGTTTATAAAAGGCAATATTTTTCTAAAAAATAAATAAATTGTATTTTTTTTGCTTTGAAAACGTGGATTTTAGCTTAGAAACCACATTTATTTATGAAAGATACCTATATCTTCGTCTTTTTCCGTTTGGGCATTGTATTGAAACTTGTCATCAGGACTTCCAATTTTCTCCAATCCTCTCATATTCAGCCCAAAAGGATAATAATTATTCTCTTGAACAATTTTGGTAGTCGGTTTATTAGAAATGACAATTTCTATACTGAAAACTGTTACAAATTACACATTCTGCAAAAAAAACTTCAGTCGGACGTAGTCCGACCTTGAAATTTCGCAACCTTTTTAAGGTCGGATTACGTCCGACTTAAGTTGATTTCGTGAGGGTTTTTAGTATAACTCATCAAAATACGCCTCTTGTGCGGTTTCATTTTTTTTATTCTTTCGCCTCTGTTAGAATTTGATCGATGAGTTTTTTACTTAGCCGAATGCCATTTTTTTGTGCGGTTTCTAACAAAGGTTTTATGGCTTCTATCAAGCCTAAATCTTTGGCTTTAAGCAATACGCCCCAAGAACCTGAACAGTTTAATCCTTTCAAATTGGCGTAATTTCGGGCTACGCGCTCGTCCAAGAGCAGTAAATCGGCGTGTTTTTCTTCGGCTAATACAATGGCTTCGGCTTCTCCTTTGTCCAAAAAAGTGCATAAATGCCGTACTAAGTCTTGATTTTTGACTTTTTCTATCGAAAGCCATTCATATTTTTTCAGATCGGTATAAAAAAGTTTGTCCTTACCCGCTTCTACTTCCCAATAGACGGCTTCGGGAATCATCAGGTTTTGGTATAGCGCCTCGAACAAATCAAAACGTTTTACACCCAAAAGGGTAATCAAAGGAGTAGTGTTCGAAATAACAATTTTAGGCATTGTTTCGATCTTGTTTGAGATTTTCGGAATTTATATCATTATACCAATCCACGCTGTAACGAGCAAGGACTTCGAGAAAGGCGATCCTTGTCATGCCTAAAATCTGTGCCGCCTTACCCGAAGATATTTTACCCAATTCGAACATTTTTACCAAAGCCAAACGCAAAATTTCTTCACCAAATTCTTTTTCTTGCATACGCAAGACTACGGCTAATTCGGTAGGTAGGCTGATTTGTACTTGTGCTTGCATAATTTTTTTTGGATAATACTCATGAGGGAATAAACAAAGATAGGGATAATTTTTTTCTTTTCCGCCCCAAATTTAATTTCTCAATTTGGTTCGGTGTCATTTACCAAGAAGACTTTTATCTTGCCATTTTGAGGGATCGATGATCCTAAACTTAGCGTTTCCCACGAATTGAGGGCGTTTTCGCTGATTAATTGTTTCTTTTCTGACAAAAATACGCCGTTCGCATCAAAAATTTGCAATTTCAAATACGCCTGTGGCTTCGAGAAAACCAAATCTACCAAAAGCTACTTTAGAGTTTCTCCACCTACAAAAAGTTCTATGCTTTGGATTTTTTCTTTTTTTAACAACTCAAAACTCCATTCTTGATTCTCATTGCTCCATTCTTGGTGTTTGGGTGGTGTAATTATATTTATATACATAACCAAATTTCTCCTATTCCCATCTTTAAAACCTAACCAAACCCCATCCAACAAATTAATGTTATAATGACCTGATAATGAGTGTTGTTGATACGGAATACTCAAACTGTCTAAAAATTCTCCAACTGTTTTTCCATAATATTTGGTAAAGGAATGACTTTTTTTGCGCAAATAAATTTCGGTAGAATCTATATTTAAGCGCAAACCTAATGTATCCATATATGAATTAGGGATATTTTTTATAGTATTTTCTTTGCAAGAAAACAATAGAAAATAAACAATAAAAAATGCGAAACAAAGAAATTTGCTCATGATTGAATTATTTAAGTAATTGAAAAGTACCGTTATACGCCTTTTTGTAAACAAGCAATTTATTTTTAGAGTATCTCATCACTTCTTTAAGCCCAGCTTCACCTTTTGTTTGACTCGTATGCTTTGGATTTCCTTTCTTTTCCGCATTATAGCCATTTTTATAAGCTATTTGTATTTCGAATGCGTCCATAGTAGTATTAGAAAGGTACGTTCCAGCCACAACAACTGCATAAATTGTTCTATTTGTTGAAATAGAAAACTTAATATAGCCTTGTTTGAGTTGAAATCGATACATTTCTCCGTTATCAGTGTTAAACATGGGACCAAAATCTTGAGGGGAAAAAGGCGTATCGTCTGTATGCCCATGACCATCAGCAATAATCTTTTGAGGGTCAAGTCCAGAATAGTTTATCTTAGTTTTGTCAGGACTTCCTGCAACAGAAATGTGTTCAGGTTGCTTACTACTAATCCCACCTTGTGCATTATAATATGAGGGAAATCCAAATTCCTTTTTATTATCGACAGTAGAGGTTCTTGCTAATTCTAAAGTGGTCGAAACTTGAGAATAAACTTGATTAAGATGTTTTTGAGGATCGAAACTTTGTTGTGTTTCTGATTTTTCTGCTGTTTTTCGTTCAGGAACAGCCTTAATTTCGCCTGAAAGTTTTGGTGCTTCAGTTTTGAATGCGTCTTCATTTACACCTTTTCGTTCCATTTCTTTCATTTGATTATTAGGCATAGGCGCTCCCACTAATCCACTCGGATCATTAAAATACACAGGATTATTATACCCAAAATGAAATGGTGTAATACTTGGGAAAAGCGGCGCTAACAAATCAACCTGATGAAACCTACCCAGAACAGCATAATAACCCCTAAACGGCGTTTCATACATCTCGATGTCTTCGTCTTTTTCCGTTTGGGCATTGTATTGGAATTTATCATCAGGGCTACCCACTTTTTCCAAACCTCTCATATTCAAGCCAAAGGGATAATAATTATTCTCTTGGACGATTTTAGTCGTAGGTTTATTCGAAATGACAATTTCCAACTCATCAAAATAAGCCTCTTGTGCGGTTTCATTCACTAAAAAGACTTTTATCTTCCCATTTTGCGGGATCGAAGCGCCTAAAGACAAGGTTTCCCAAGCATTTAAAGCGTTTTCAGAGATTAATTGTTTCCTTTCAGATAAAAGGTTATTATTGGGATCAAAGATTTGTAATTTTAGGTACGCCTGCGGCTTAGAAAACACCAAATCCATGCCTGTTACAGCAAAAGGCACATTATTCTCATCAAAATTAAGGAAGGAATTTTAATTTTCTAAATACACCGCCCTTGCTTTTTCCCTTAAAATCCCCGCTACAGCGGCAAGGTTTATGCGGGGCGAACAAATTTTACTCCTGTTCCCAAATTGGTAATATCGAATTAGGATCAGATATAAATCCCTCTATATTTATCCTATGATCACCCTCTAAAATCCACAATGGTCGATTTTTAAAATTTTCAAAATCTTCTGCTTCCAAAATATTGGCAATGTGTGAATACTTTTCTTGGTATGTTTTGTAAATCATTTCTAAGTTTCGAAAAGTCAAAGTGTCTCCAAGAATGACTTTTCTTTCTTTTAGCTTTTTTAATAAAATAATATTTTCATATTTTATTCTTTTGCTATCTTTCTCAAATATAAACTCAGAAGCACTCACAAGTTCCCCTTTACGAAATCTAAACAAATGTGTTAAATAAAAATTATCATCTAATACTCCTATTCGAGTTATCGTATTTATATCAAATATAGGATAACACTTATCAAAATGATAACGTGGGTTAGTAGTAGCAATAAAATAATTTTTTTTTATTGATTTATCATAAACAAAAAATAAAGCAGAATATCCTGATGTATTTTCTATATCAGGATATTGCTTATCTAATATTTGTACTGAGTAAATAATACAATTAGCCGAATGGAAAAAATCCATCTTAAAATTGCCATATTTTTTATTTTTATCAGTCAATTCATAATGCAAAAGAATTTTCACACGATTGTGCCTATCAAAACCTATTTTGTAAAAATAGCTACTATCCTTAACATTTTTGAGTTTGTTAATAGGTGAAAATTCCTGAAAACTAAAATCACTGTAGTTCTCAAATATTATTGTATCTTTTTTTACAAAGGATGGATCACTCATTTGAGCATTATGATGCTGTTTAGCCAAACCAAACACTTCTCCAATAGAATAGTTTGACCATGAAGGCAAATAAGAGTTTTGGCAATCAAAACTAAAAAGTAGTACCACAAAAGTGAGTATGTTTTTTTGCATGGCTTTAAAATTATTTTTTAAAAGAAATATTACCATTTCTTTTCAAGGTAATGGCTTCTATAGATTTGGTAGTGGAATCATAAAAAGGATTAGTTTGTTTCCAATTTTTACTGGTTGTTATAGCTTGATCAAGCATAAGTTGGTAAGCATATTGTTCTGTACCTATTTTAGTGAAAGTAAATTCTATTTTACCCACACTAAAATACATATTAATATTTGCCAACGGATAACCCGCTAATAATTTATTTTTTAGTGCTAATGGAAATTGGTCACCCCACCAAGCAGTATAACAAGCCGCAAAAACAATATTAGCATTTGTTCCCATAAATTGTAAAGTTTTTCTTAAAGCCTTCACATCAGGGCTATTATCAAGATTATTGTAATTAATGTTTCTTGTTTCATCATTTCCTGATAAAATAGCAGGGAACATACCACTACTACCATGTGTAAATATTACTAAGTTATCAATAGGTCTTTCCAATGAATAAGCCTGTATTATGGATGGGATTTCTTCAAAAGAACTCACTATTTCAGTATTCCAATTTGAGTTAGCAGGTTGATCTACTTTTTCTGCCATTCCTTGTTTCGTACCTAATCTATCTACAGGTTTCAAATTTGATACAAAAATAGCAATACTATTAGGTTTTTTGTCCTGCAAAAAATTATCCTTTCCACTTAATGGATCAGTGTTTTCGCCACCACCTGAATTAGGATTTTGATAAGTACCTGCTTGAATATTGCTAATATCGCCTGTCTTAATTTGATTAATCAAATTTTGCCAAGCATTATTATCATTTGAACTTGCATTTGCCACCAACCCACTTGGATCATTAAAATACACAGGATTATTATACCCAAAATGGTAGGGCGTAATCGAAGGAAACATAGGTGCTAACAAATCCACCTGATGGAATCGACCTAATTGGGTATCATACCCTCTAAACGGCGTTTCATACATTTCGATGTCTTCGTCTTTTTCAGTCTGAGCATTATATTGGAATTTATCATCAGGACTACCCACCTTTTCGAGTCCTCGCATATTCAAGCCAAAAGGATAATAATTATTCTCTTGGACAATCTTAGTAGTGGGTTTATTAGAAATCACAATTTCCAACTCGTCAAAATAGGTTTCTTGTTCCGTTTCATTCACAAGAAAAACCTTGATTTTGCCGTTCTGCGGGATCGAAGTACCTAAACTCAAAGTTTCCCAAGCGTTGAGGGCGTTTTCAGAAATGATTTGCTTTTTCTCTGAAAGAAAAACGCCGTTCTCATCGAAGATTTGTAACTTGAGATAAGCCTGTGGCTTAGAGAAAACCAAATCTATATGGGGTACGGCAAAAGGGACGTTATTTTCAATTCAAGAAATTGAATTACTTATTTTTCCGTTCCAAAAACAGCCAAATACGTTTACCCAAAAAAGATTCATGTAGAGTAGTTGATTGGAAATCATATATACAATCTTTACTAAGCCCTTGAATAGGATAAAGTTCTGTTAGATTTTGTTTACTAAAAAAACTATACTTACCAATTGCATAATCGATCCGATTTTCTAATTTTGGACAACTATCAGATAAAGGTTGTACCACAGATTTAAAATCATTGTAATTAGCATAATATAACCATAATAAAATCTGTAGTTTGTCAAAACAAGCATTAGGGTGAGCAATAAAAAAATTAAAATTTATTTTTTCATTAGGTTTTATAAGAACAAAACTTTTAGATGAAAGCAATAAACCATCTTGTCCAATAGAAAAATCACCACCAGCATGATAATCCAAAGAATCCTTGATAAAAGTTGTAATAAACAAACGATTAGCTAAAGAAGATGTGCGGAATCTAATCGAAGATTCTTTTATTAGTCCAGCTAACCAATAACCATTATACAAAACTATACTATCCTGACTTGTATTAGTTATTTCTATTTCTATACGCCCATCACAAATTCCGCCGTAATAACTCATGCCACTGCCATAAAAGCTACCTACAGCGTTTATTTGTGCTTGAGTTTCAAAATACGTAAGAAAAGTAATTGAAAATAAAAAGAATAATTTTATTTTCATCTTGTTAAAGGTTTCCATGTTGAATTCCATTCTGAGTAAACTGACTTTATATACTGTTTTGCGAGTTTTTTTATTGAGGCGTTGGTGATAACACCCAAATTTAAAGCAACTTTTACCTCTATCATGGTTTCAAAGTAGCCTCCACCAATCTTAGTGTTTTCAGTAGCATGGTTATAATTATCTAACCTTCCCTTTTTTGAAAAAACAAGATAAAATAGAACGTGTAAATACATCTCATGTCCAGTGGTTATTGTGCTAATAGCAACAGGATTACTTACAGTAAAACTATTTGAAGGTGCGTTAGGTGGATAAAATATGGTGGTAAGTGTTGATTTAGCATTTGAATTAATGATCACATGAATGTCTTTGTCTGCCGATCCTTCATAATGATCCTGTCCTCCTGAATAAAATTTTTGCCCATTAGGTACAAGTGTTATTCCATAAGTTGAAGCATCAAATTTTTTATTTCTTATTACCTTGTTTTCGCGATTTTTGAAACTGTAGGTATCAGAAATCTTTAAATGAATGGTTTTACCTGACATTATAATAGTTCGTAAATACTCTAATTCTTCACTACCTGCTTCATTTCCTTCGATCTGAATATACCCCTTTTCGTTTAAAGATAAGCGATTAGCGTCTTGTTGTGGTAAAGTTCCTTTAACAAGATTAAATTCTTGTTGTGAGTTTGGTTTTACTCCCCCATTCCCTCTCACCCCTGCCTCTTGGCTCATAAAATTGCTACTGGTAGTGCTATTATTTGAACTACTCGAACTCTGTTTCTTCTTGAGTTCTGCTTCCATTTCATCTGAACTCCCTCCGCTACCAGAACTTGGTTGTTCTGTTTGTGCTAATAATCCACTTGGATCATTAAAATACACAGGATTATTGTACCCAAAATGGAAAGGTGTTATTGAAGGGAAAAGCGGTGCTAACAAATCAACTTGCCTAAAAATTCCTATATCCGCCTGATACCCCCTAAACGGCGTTTCATACATTTCGATATCCTCGTCTTTTTCCGTTTGGGCGTTGTATTGGAATTTGTCATCAGGGCTACCCACTTTTTCCAAGCCCCTCATATTCAGCCCAAAAGGATAATAATTGTTTTCTTGGACGATTTTCGTAGTCGGCTTGTTAGAAATGACTATTTCTAATTCATCAAAATAGGCTTCTTGTTCAGTATCATTCACAAGAAAAACCTTGATTTTTCCATTCTGCGGAATCGAAGCGCCTAAACTTAGCGTTTCCCAAGCGTTGAGGGCGTTTTCAGAGATTAATTGTTTCTTTTCCGACAAGAGATTATTATTAAGATCAAAGATTTGTAATTTCAAATAAGCCTGCGGCTTAGAAAAGACTAAATCTACATTGGGTACCGCTAAAGGTACATTATTTTCATTAAAATAAATTTTCAGCCCAAATTATGCCGAAAAAACGTATTGGGTTGCACTTGATACCCTGTAACTTGGTTTTCTTGTAATAAAGATAAAAATTTA
>JAAFHK010000109.1 GCA_013297565.1 Cytophagales bacterium | reverse complement strand
AAGATAACACCCTTACAAGGTTAAAACGGGATTTGGTACTATTTTTCTACAAAGGTAACACGCCTAAGGCGTTCAAAACAACATTTTTAACTTTTCCAAATTTGTTACAAACATCTAAGCACTAAGCCAAAGAAAATTGTAGCATAGGCTTTAGCCTGTGTTGGAATCTAACTTGTTGAAAATCAAATACTTCACAGGCTAAAGCCTATGTTACAAAATATATAAATACTTTTATTCAGGCGCTTACAAAAACGGTCGAATTTTTACAGAAAAACTTTAAAAATAAATAAAATATGTTAAGTGTCATATTAACAGCTTCTTTATTGATTGTTGTGTTTTTAATGATAAAACTCAAAGACAAATAATTTTTGCACCATGATGAACCATGACAAACCGATCAATCAGATTTTGGTCGTAGATGACAACGAAGATGTACTCTTGGCGGCGCGTTTGCTCTTGAAGAAATACGCCAATATTGTGCAGATCGAAAAAAATCCAAAACGTATTCCGCTTTTGCTTTCCGAGCAAAAATATGATGCGATTCTTTTGGATATGAACTTTACAAAAGACACGACTTCGGGTAAAGAAGGCTTATATTGGTTACAGGAAATCCTAAAAATGAACCCGTCTGCGGTCGTGATCCTCATTACGGCTTACGGCGATGTGGAGATGGCGGTGCGGGCGCTCAAAGAAGGCGCTACGGATTTTGTCCTGAAACCTTGGCAAAACGAAAAACTGATCGAAACGATTTTGGGGGCTATCGAAACCAAAAAAGAACAGATTTTGGAACAAACAGCCGATCCGAAAAATAAAAATACGGTTGCCAAAGCGAAACCCGCTAAAGGAGCAAAAAATCCTTTCGAGAAAATTATTGGTGAAAGCGAAGTCATGAAAACGCTTTTTACGATTATTAGCAAAGTAGCGGCTACAGATGCCAATGTGTTGGTTTTGGGCGAAAATGGCACAGGAAAGGAAGTAATTGCACAAGTCATTCATGATCTGTCGCCTCGCAAAGACAATGTTTTTGTGAGTGTGGATATGGGGGCTATTACAGGCACGCTTTTCGAGTCGGAACTTTTTGGGCATAAAAAAGGGGCTTTTACGGACGCAAAAGACGACCGAGAAGGGCGTTTCGAGGCGGCAAACAAAGGCACTTTGTTTTTGGACGAAATTGGCAATTTGTCTTTGGCTTTACAATCCAAACTTTTGACCGTTTTGCAAAGGCGTGAGGTAATTCGGGTAGGTTCGAACAAACCCGTTGCAGTCGATATTCGGCTGGTCTGTGCTACCAATATGCCGCTGTACGAAATGGTCAAACGCAACGAATTTCGCCAAGATTTGCTGTATAGGATTAATACCGTAGAGTTGCGGATACCCGCTTTGCGGGAGCGCGGTTCGGATATTGGGCTTTTGGCAACGCATTTTGTCAAAGTGTATTCGGAACGCTACAATAAACCTCACAAAGGGCTTTCACCTGCCGCTATCAAAAAACTCGAACGCTACGACTGGCCAGGGAACGTGCGCGAATTGCAACACGCCATCGAGAGGGCGGTCATTATGAGTGATGAAGAAGAATTGCAAGCAGGCGATTTTTTGTTTCTGTTGCAAAAAGAAGAAAGTGCGGAATTGGGCGGAAACATGACCGATCTGAACCTCGAAACGGTCGAGAAATTGGTAATACAAAAAGCCATTTCGAAACACGCAGGCAATATTTCGAAAGCGGCGCAAGAGCTGGGCTTAACCCGAGCTTCGCTGTACCGCCGTTTGGAAAAACATGGGTTGTCGTAGGGTAAGAATTTGATTTTTATGCAAAATATAGCCGAAAAAGTCAGTTTGAGGGTAAAATCACCATTGAATTATATTGGTGGAAAAGCAAAACTATTAGACCAAATTTTGCCGCTTTTTCCCAAAAAAATAGGTGTTTTTGTGGATTTGTTTGCAGGCGGTTTCAATGTAGGCTTGAACGTAAAAGCAGAAAAAATCATTGCCAATGATAATTTGACATTTTTGATCGATCTGTACCAAATTTTTCAAAATACAAGTCTTGAAAATATTTTGCAACATATTGAAAATCAGATTGATACATTCAAATTATCACTTACAAATGAGGAAGGGTATAAACAATTTCGCAAGCATTATAATACCTATAAAAATCCTTTGGATTTGTTTGTTTTGATGGCTTTTTCGTTCAATCATCAAATTCGATTTAATAATCAACACGAATTTAATAATCCTTTTGGGCGGGAACGCAGTAGTTTTAATGACACCATGAAAGCCAATTTAGTGCATTTTGTTCGCAAAATTCAACAAACGCATATCGAATTTTGCTGTTCAGATTTTGACAAATTGGATTTGAACTTTTTGCAAGGAAACGATTTTGTGTATTGCGATCCGCCCTATCTGATAAGTTTGGGTACGTACAATGACGGAAAAAGGGGTTTTACAGGTTGGAATGAAAGCGAAGAAAGGAAACTTTTAGAAATTTTGCAAAGTTTGCATACTCGGAATATTCGCTTTGCCTTGTCGAATGTTTTGGAACACAAAGGCAAAGAAAATAGGTTGTTGATTGATTGGATTTATGAGAATAAATATATGAAAATCAATTACTTAAAAGCAGATTATAGCAACTCAAATTACCAAACTTTGGTAAGAGAAAAAAATGCAAGTGTCGAGGTTTTGATTACAAATTACGAACCTGAAAAAGTAAAAACATTGTTTGATTAAATTAAAAAAAAATGCGATTTATTGGCAATAAAGAAAAATTGGTAGAAAAAATTAATCAAATTTTGGTTTCCAAAAATATTCAAGGAAATTCATTTTTTGATTTTTTTGCAGGCACAAGTAATGTAGGCAAATATTTTAAACGAAAAGGCTACCAAGTTTTTTCGTCCGATTTGCTGTATTTTTCTTTTGTTTTGCAAAAATCGTATATCGAAAACAACCAAATTCCAACTTTTGAAGTTTTATTGCCCAATATCAAAGTTAATTTCGGTTCATCTCAAAATCCGTTAGAGCAAATTCTTGATTATTTGAATAATTTGCCTTTGCAAATAGGTTTTATTACTGAAAATTATACACCTGAAGGAACAGCCAATTTGACTATTCCAAGAATGTATTTTAGTACAGAAAATGGAAAAAAAATAGATACGATTAGGGTAGAAATTGAAAATTGGAAAAATGCAAATTGGATTAATGAAAACGAATACCATATTTTATTGGCTTGTTTGATCGAAACTGTACCATTTTATGCCAATATTTCGGGTGTTTATGCGGCTTTTCAAAAAAAATGGGACGCAAGAGCCGTAAAAAAAATGATTTTAAGACCTGTCGAAATGGTTTTGAATAAGCAAAAAAATAAGGCTTTTCATGCCAATTCGGTGAATTTGATTGAGGAAATCGAAACAGATATTTTGTATCTCGATCCGCCTTACAATCAGCGACAATA
Organism: Cytophagales bacterium; assembly: GCA_013297565.1. Taxonomy (GTDB): domain Bacteria; phylum Bacteroidota; class Bacteroidia; order Cytophagales; family Thermoflexibacteraceae; genus JAAFHK01. The sequence goes on along the minus strand of JAAFHK010000109.1, from coordinate 7,851 downwards.
CGCACCAAATTATCATTTATTGGAAACGATTGCAAAATATGATAGCCCGAAAATCAAAGGCGTAAGCGGAATGCGACCGTATGAAAACCAAAAAAGTCAATTTTGTAATGCAGAAATGGCTTTGAAAGAATTGCATAAAATTGCCCAAAATGCCTCATACAAACATTTGGTTTTAAGCTATAATAGCGAAGGGATTATGCCAAAAAGCGAAATTTTGGCGGTTTTGGAAAATTTTGGGAAAGTGGAATTAGTTGAATTTGATTATTTGCGTTTCAAATCGAACTCAAACGGCGAAAGCAAGCCAACGAAATTTGTCAAAGAACAACTTTATATTTTACAAAAATGAACCTTTGGTTACTCACAGAAGAACGCCCTAAAAAAGAAGTTTTAGCCACTATTTTCCGAAAATTTGCGAAAGATTATGGTTTTGCGTGTTTTATAGATACGTTGCGAATTTTACCAATTTTAGAAAAAGGAAAATTTACTTTTACTTACGAAGTAACGGGTTTTCGTTGCAATAAGGTCAATAAAGTTTTTGTAAAAACGGTTTCAGGAAATTCGAGTTTTACGGATTTTGTTATCTTTTATCAAGAATATGAGCCAAAACAAACAGATACACCTATTTATGCTATAGAAGAAACCAAAACAGACGACAAAGAAAGCCGAAATACGGGTGTGTATCAGCGTTGTTCGAAATTTGTTTTTATCGAAAATTATTACCCAAACATCAGAAAAATTATGCTCTACAATTTGCAAGTAGAGCAAAAAGAAAAACCGACTGAAACGTATATTTTTGGGACAAGGCTTTTATTGACTTTGGGGGTAGAAATTTTAGGTAAAAAATTAGACGAAAATGTATTTGTACCTTTTCAAAATATTGATGAAGTGATTGATTTTAAGGCAAATATGCGAAAAGCACCCGCAGGAAATGTGCCTATTTCGATCACAAAATTTGAGGATAAGATACAGATTTCAGGAAGGCTTTTTAAAAGTGAGGGACTTTCACATGATCCAAATATTGGGGCTTTAAGCATTATTTGTGCAGTTTTACGGAAATTGGGTTGGCAAAAAAGATTGGAAATTACACAACATGGTTTAGAACAAAAGCACGTTGGGAAAAGCAATAAATTCATACAAATTGCCAATAAATTAGCTGTTTCATTGAAAAATTTAAGCGTTCCGAAAGCAGATTTTAAAACGGATTATTGGAAATATGATACTGAAGGCGAAAAATTAGGGACAATTTTTATTCATTTGGTAGTCGAAAATTTTACAAAAGGTTATGCTATTTTTGAAAATCATGCGGGAAGTGAAAAAGGCTATTTCATTACCAAAAATGGCGAGGCAATTCCTTTGGCAAAATACAAAGATCGAGAAAAGTACAAAAGTGGCGATAAAGAGCAAATTATCCATATTCCTGATTTGATCTTGATCGATTTTGGACGTAGTGAAGTGATTAATATTGAAGGTAAAAAATACAAATTCCGAAAAGATGGAATAGCAGAATTAGCAAATTATGATTTCATAGAAAAAAATTATATTCAAAAGTATTACCCTGATTTTCAGATAGTTCGAACCGTAGTTTTGTATGGAAGTCAAGAAAATGAAATTATTGAAATAGAAATTGGTTTTCTGCTCAACGAAAATGGATCATTAATTTTGGGCATCAAAGCACCAAAACTATTCCAAGAAGCAATTCGAAACCTTTTAGATTTTTGGAATTAATTTTATTAACACCGCCGTTTGGAAAAACATGGACTTTCGTAAGGGAACAGATTTGAACAAAAATGAAACTATTAGAACAAATTTTGGTACAAAACCAAGTCATAACGGGCAATAGTTTGACAACTTTACAAAATATAGATTGTGAAACTTTTGATTTGGTGATTACTTCGCCGCCCTATTTTCAGCAAAGGGATTACGGAAACGGCAGTTTTGGGATTGGAAATGAGGAAACCGAAGAAGAATATTTAGAAAATTTATTGGCTATTTTCTTCGAGTGTGTGCGAGTTACCAAAGAAACAGGGGCGATTGTGTTCAATTTGGGCGATAAATACATTGACGGGGCTTTGTCTTTGTTGCCCTATAAATTTGCGATCAAAGCCACTGAAAGCAAATCTGTTTTTGTGGTCAATCAAATTACGTGGTCGAAACTGAACCCGACGCCTCGTCAAGACAAGCGGAAATTGATACAAGCTACTGAACCGTTTTTTGTGTTTGCCAAATCCAAAAATTACCATTTCGATTTGGATAATTATTTGAAACATTTGGACGATCAGAATAAAAATAATCGAAATAAGCCTTCAGAAAATTCGGATTTGACACAAGAACAAAAAGAAAATGCCCGAAAAGCATTGCAAGAGGCAATTATGGCGGTGCATCGAAATGAAATTGATAGTTTCCGAATGAAAATTAAAGGGATTCATAAAGAAGCCTACGGCGGCATGGAAGGCGGACGAAATAACCAAATTCGGCACAATGGTTTTACGGTAATCAAAATTTTGGGCAATCGTTTGAAAAAAGATTTGATCGAAAGCCCTGTCGAAATGACCAAAGACAATGCGCACCCTGCGGTGTATCCTTTGTATATTGTGCAGGAATTGATCAAACTATTGAGCAAAGAAAACGATTTGGTTTTAGACCCTTTTTGTGGAAGCGGAACAACTTGCGTAGCGGCTAAGAACCTGAAACGCAATTACTTAGGTATCGAGATCAATCCTGACTATGTTAATTTGGCAAAGGAACGCTTGAAACAAACGGATTTTTCGCAGGAATTATTTTTATGAAAGAAAAAGAAATTTTGGAAAAGACAATTTAGAATTACTGAATAGTTTGCAAACTATACTCAAAACTCTTATAAATTACACATTTTAAAAATTGTAAAATATTGATTTTCAACCTTGTAAGGTCTTTAAGACCTTACAAGGTTATACAGTTTTTAGTATAAATCTCTTATAACAATGGTGAATCTTGATATAAAAATGCCCAAATTAAGGGAAAATCATCTTAAATTACTATGTGGTCATGGAATTTTAAGGGTAGAAAATAATGCACCGATTGCGGTACGAAAATCAATTGAGCAAATTGGGCTTTATCTTAAAAGAGAATTAAATTTTTTTTTCTATGTACAGCTTCGAAAACCCATCTGATGGAGTAAAAACTAAAGCCTTTGTATTTTTTGATGAAATTTTGCTCGTTACTAAAGGGGCTTGTGTATTTAGGTTTAGGGAATATACTAATTTTCCCCACCATTGGGTAATGCAATGGGTATGGATACACCCTTATTTGAGAAATGAAAATCTTTTAAGTAGATATACCTCAGTATTCAATAGAGAATTTGAATATTGGTATCCTGAAAAACCTTTTTCAAAAGGAATGAAATGTTTTATCGATAAAAATAAACTCATTTCACCCGAAGAATATTTTAAAATAAAAAAAAATAAATAATAAAGTTTATGAATAATTTGTAAAACGCCCTTTAGGGTGTTTTAATTTATTGAAAATCAATCAAATACACGCACCCTGAAGGGTACGCTACAGACTTATTCATAAACTCTATTATCTACGTTTTTTGGATAATTACGAAGATTTTATCAAGATTTATACACAAAATTTAATTGCAGACGCTAAGAACTCGACCGAAATAAAGAATTTCCATTTGGAAAAATGGACTGAAATTATGAAACGTTATAGCGTAAAACGATCTTATAAATAGTTTTTCCTCATATTAAATTACCTTTTTTACTATGAAAATACAACATTGCAAACCTATCATTAGCCTTTTAATCGTTTTTTCCACCTTTCAAGTGCTTTATGCTCAAAATACAGGGACTCCTAACTATGTTGAGAGCATCACACAAGAAAATTTATTAAAACATTTATCTATTTTGGCTTCGGACAGTTTGGAAGGGCGAGAAGCGGGAAAAAAAGGACAGGAAATGGCGGCAGATTATTTGGTTAATCAGTTCAAAAGTTATGGTTTGGTCAATCCTGTACCTAATTCCAAAGAAGCCTATCAACAACTTTTTAGTATTATCGAATTAGAAAAAACGCAAAATTATATTCAAATAAAATCCAAAAAGCTCTATTTATTTGATGATTTCGTTGTTTTTACGCCTTTTGTAACCAATAAAATCGAGCAAAATGAATTTGTATGGGCAGGATATGGCATTGATCACCCTAAATATTCTGATTACGCCAACCTTGATGTTAAAGATAAAATTGTAATTATTGCCACAGGCGAACCACAAGACGAAAAAGGGCTTTACTGGTTATCAAAAGATTCGACCAAAGCCTCAGTATATGGCAAAAATACGTATAAACAACAAACCGCTTTTAACAAAGGGGCAAAAGCCGTTTTTATGATGCCAACAGATTCGAAGGAATTTAAAGCCTTGAGTATGCGCTTACTGATGTTGCTTGCCCAAGATACACTCGAAATGCAAAAAGAGGAGGCAAAACTGAAAATATGTTATTTGTCGGTAGAAGCCGCAAGTACCATTTTCGATATTTCTTCCAAACAATTATTGGCTAATTTGCAAAAAATAAACCTTACTCGACAAAATTCGCCTGAAAAGTACATTCAAAAGGCGGGTTTAAAAATAAAAGATGTAAGGGTCAAATTACCAACAGCAAATGTTTTGGGATTTTTAGAGGGTACGGACAAAAAAGAAGAAGTTTTGGTCATTTCGGCTCATTATGACCACGTAGGAATTGTAGAGGGAAAAATTCATAACGGAGCTGATGACGATGCTTCAGGAACTTCTGCGGTTTTGGAAATGGCTCGAGCTTTCGCTAAAGCGGCTCAAGAAGGCGTAAAACCCAAAAGAAGTATTTTATTTGCTTTGTTTTCCGCCGAAGAAAAAGGGCTTTTGGGTTCAAAATACTATACTGAAAATCCTGTTTTTTCTTTAAAAAATACAGTTACTAATCTTAATATTGATATGATTGGGAGGGTTGATGACGACCATAAACGCAAACCGTATTATTTGTATATTATTGGTTCGGATCGGTTGTCCAAAGAATTACACAAACTGAACTTGCAAATAGCCAAAAAAACGTATCCTTATTTCAAGTTTGATTTTCTCTACGATAGGGAAGATGATGAAAATCGCTACTTTTATAGATCAGATCACTATAATTTTGCTAAAAACAATGTTCCTGTGGTTTTTTATTTCGATGGCGGACACGAAGATTATCATAAACCAACAGACGATTTTAATAAAATTGACTTGTCCCGCCTCGAACACACGACCAAACTCATTTTTCATGTGGCTTGGGAATTGGCTTTCAGAGAAAATAGAGTTTCTATCGATAAAAATAAATAGTAATTCATGCCCACGCCGCAAACAGATCAGAAACCTACATTTTGGGCAAACCTGCTCAAATGGAAAACGATGAATTTCAAAAATTTTCGTTTTAATGTCTTTGTGCGCGTGTTGTTGCTTACGGCTACGGTCTTCGTTTTTACCTTTCTTTATTCCCAAACGGGTTATACCGCTACCAATATTGGCGTCGGGTTGCTGATCATTTTCCAAATTGTTCGCCTCATCAAGCAAGTCGAAGCCACGAACGAGGAAGTGGTCAATTTCCTTAACTCGATTCGCTATGACGATTTCTCCAATACCTACCGTTTGAGCCAAGAAGGGCAGACTTTTGAGGATTTGAACATGGCGTTTGATAATGTAGTAAGGAAATTTAAGGATATTAGAGCCGAAAAAGAAGCTAATTTACAGTATTTTAAGACTATAGTACAGCACATTGGTGTCGGGATAGTGGCGTTTGATACTGAAGGAAACGTACAGCTACTCAATAGTACCGCAAAACGCCTTTTGAAGACCAATAAGCTCGCTAAAATAACCGATTTATATCTTTATAGTGTCGATTTGGTCGATGCTTTACAGAAATTGCGCAATGGCGACAAGATATTGGTACGAATTATCCTCAAAGATGAGATTTTGCAACTCGCCGTTTATATGATGGAGGTAGCTTTGCAGGGAAAAGAATACCGTTTGGCTACTTTGCAGAACATTCGGGCAGAACTCGAAGACCAAGAACTCGAAGCATGGCAACGAATTATTAGGGTTTTGAACCACGAAATCATGAATGCAATCACGCCGATCTCATCACTGACCAAAACGGTCGAACAAGAGATCGATTATCTACAAGAACAAGCCGAAAAAGGGCTTCGAGCAGAGGATTTTGAAGATGTAAGTTTGGCATTGCGCACTATAGAGCGCCGCAGCGACAATTTGGTAAGGTTCGTCAATGATTTTAGAAACCTCACCTATATCAACGAACCCAAATTTAAAAATTGGAAAATTACTGATCTATTTGAAGAAGTACTAAAGCTATTCGAAATCGAGTTTGTCCGTCATGAAATCCGCTATGAAATCTCTGTCGAACCCGAAAGCCTCCTGATTACTGCCGACAAGGAGCTGATCATACAGATTTTGATCAATTTAGTGAACAATGCGCTCTATGCGGTCTTAAGTTTGGATAGTGAGAAAACCAAATTGATCGAGTTAGTTGCCTATCAAGACGAAAGAAGCCGCCCTACTCTTATCGTTCGGGACAACGGAATAGGGATCGACAGTGATGCTTTGGAAAGAATCTTTATTCCTTTCTTTTCTACCAAGCAACTAAGTTCGGGAATTGGGCTAAGTGTATCGCGCCAGATCATGCGAATGCACAATGGCACAATTACGGCATACTCCGAAAAGCAAAAAGGTACGGAATTTGTACTAAAATTCTAATTGTAACGTAGGTTCGTAGCCTTCGATTAAACAGCGAAAGCCTATGTTAGATATAAAAAAGAAGTAATTATTAGAAATAACTACTTCTTTATGTTTAATTTGTATGGAAAAAATAAAAACTTATCATTAAACAACTTTTTTCTTGCCTCGACCAGGGAAACGTTGGCACAAATCATCATAAATAAGTTGGGCATTGGGTACTCCAGCCTTTGCTGCACCTTTTACAGCATTATAAAAAGCTAAAGTTGCTTTGTATGCTTCGCTACCAGCTATCATGGCGGTATCATCAACTCTTGCCATTAACTGTTCGAGAGGAGTTTGGATTTGACGCAATAGTTCTATAGCGGCAATGTCTTTACTTAACTCATCTAAATCGATATACTGGGGAACAAGTGATGGATTTTGATTGGCATATTCGGCAGATTTATTAACAAAAACGACACTTTTGTCACCCATTTTTGGTAATTCTTTGCGCTCATCAGTAGTCATGCCTACTAAATGTGGAGTCAATTTGGTTTGAAGCACTTGCAAAGCATTTTTTATCTCTTGCAAATCAGCTTCACTAATGTTTAAAGAAACCCAATTATCTTTGGACATACTCATTTTTATTTGTTTTATTAGGAAAAATGTATCGTTTGTATCAAACTTGCACAAAATAAAATTAAAAATTATAAATAAACAAATTATGAAACGTATTTTTTTGTTTTTTCTCTTGTTTTTTAGCTTTTTATGTATTTTGAAAGCACAAAATACGAAACAGATCGATAGTTTGGTACAAGTTTTAGGCAAATTACCGAATGACACTACCAAAATTCAAACTTTAATAAAACTTTCGCAGACATACACCAATATGAATGATACTATTTATACGAAAAAGTATGCTGAGGAAGCGCTTGCTTTATCTGAAAAAATACAATTTATGAAAGGAAAAATAGATGCTTTACATCTATTAGGTATTCATTTTATTAAAGAAGGTAGAGAGTCTCAAGCTTTACCTTTTTTTCAACGTTCTTTAGAACTTGCTCAATCAATTAATGATAAAAGTGCTACTTCAAGAGGCTTGTATTGGGTAGGTGATACGCAAATGAAGCTAACA
>JAAFHK010000108.1:9811-11315 GCA_013297565.1 Cytophagales bacterium | reverse complement strand
CCCGTTTTTGGATCTCAAGCTGTACAGTCCGTTCGGCAACCAAGCGTTCGAGCTGTTGTTTTTTGTACTGGATTCGGCGTACTCTCCAGCTGTAGAAAGCGTACGAACCCAAAATCAAACCAATCAAGACGAAAGCGCGAATCCAAAATGTTTCGTACCATGCAGGTTTTACCACAATCAGCAAACCTATGCCCTGCTCATTCCAAACCCCATCGGCATTTGTGCCATGTACTTTAAAAACGTATTCGCCGTAATCCAAATTGGTATAGTTGGCATATCCGTCTTCTGAATAAACCCAATCCTGATCAAAACCTTCGAGTTTGTATTTGTAGCGATTCTGTTTAGGATTACTAAAATGCAATGCCGCAAATTCCAAAGAAAATGAGTTTTTGGAATTGGGTAAATAGATTTTTTTGGCAAGGCTAATGTGTTCTTTCAAAATAGCATCATCTTCATCACTGATTGGTACGCTTTGTTTGGCAATTTTGAAATCCGTAAAAGCAATGGGAGGCAAATAGGTATTGTCGGTAACGCTGTCGGGGAAAAAATAATTTAGTCCTTTGATTCCGCCAAAAAACATTTCACCTTGCCAGTTTTTGAAAGCCGCCCCCGCATTGAACTCATTGCTTTGCAAACCGTCTTCTACAGAATAATTTTCAAAAGTTTCATTTCGAGGATCAAATTTAGACAAACCGCGATTGGTACTGAACCACAAATAACCCTTCGAATCAGGCAGTACAGTATAAAGCACATTGTTTGGCAAACCATGTTTTTGGGTATAAGTCTTAAATTTGCCTGTTTTTTTGTCAAAACGGTTCAAACCACCGCCCGAAGTAAGCACCCAAAGTGTCCCGTCTGGGGTCTGGTGCATGGGATAGACTCGGTCGGTGCTGATCGTGGTGCTGTCGGCGTAATTATTTTTATAGGTTTTAAACTGAATTTGACCATTTCGGGCTTCCAATAAAGCCAAACCACCGCCATAGGTACTGATCCAAATATCCTTGTCTTTGTCCTCAAAAATTCCCCTGATTCGGTCATTGGGCAAACTGTTAGGATTTCGAGAATCGTGCCTAATTTGCTCAAAATCATCTGTTTCAGGTCGGTAAATAGCCACACCGCCTCTGTCTGTTCCTACCCAAAGTTTTCCTTTCGAATCCTCAAAAACCACTCGAATATGATTGCTTCCTATGCTATTTTCGCCTGCTATATAGTTTTTTAATTTTTTCTGGTCAAAATCAACCGTATCTACATCATTTTTGTATTTGAAAAGTCCTTTCGAGAAAGTCCCAAGCCAGATATTTCCTTTTGAGTCCTCGAAAATGGGAGCCACGGTATTATCGTCCACTGGAGGTAAATCGACCGTTTTGCCTGTTTTGCGATTTACTTTGTATAAACCTTTGTTTGTGCCTACCCACAAATACCCAAAGCGATCTTGCCAAATGCTACGAACGAAAAGATATAATTTCGTGCCTTCGGGTGTTTGTCTATAATAAAAATATTGTTT
>JAAFHK010000108.1:0-9801 GCA_013297565.1 Cytophagales bacterium | reverse complement strand
CGATTGATTCCCAAAGCATTAGTACCCAACCAAAGCACGCCTGCTTTGTCCAAATAGACAGATAAAATCGAATTAGCCGTGATCCCGCCAATGTGTGCAGGATTGTGTTGAATAACCTTAATTTTTTCTGTTTTGGCATTATAGCGCAGTAAGCCTGTTTCAGTTCCTACCCAGATAGCCTGATTGCGTTCGTCAATGGCAAAATGATTGATCACAAAATCCTTAAGAATGATGTGTTCAATGCTTTTTTTCAAATATTTTTTATACAGATTTTTATTCGTACCAATCCAAATATTGCCTTCGATATCCACCTGCAAGGCTTTGATATTTTCATTTGGGTAAAGTTGTTGTTTGATTTGGGAGGTTTTGGTATCAAACTCAAAAAGCCCTTTTTCAGTACCCCACCATAGCGTATGATTCGAACCCATTGCCAAACGGCGAATAATATTTTCGGTAGGCAAAACAGAAAAATCGGCAAAGGCTTCAGTTTTGGGATCAAAACGGTACAGCCCACCTTCTGTAGCTACCCAAATAAAACCGCTTTTATCTTCACTAATAGCGGTAATCGTGGCGTTTCGAAGCGAATTAGGTTTTTTAGAAACTTTATAAGTCTTGAAATTTTGTTTGGCGCGGTCAAAGCGGTTGAGTCCGTCTTCAGTCCCTACCCACATATTTCGTTGAGAATCTTCGAAAAGGCACAAAACATAATCGTCAGTTAGGGAAGTCGTATCCCCTACCGCACGGTGAAAAATGCGAAATTGGACACCATCATACATATTCAAGCCTTCTTGCGTCCCGATCCACATAAAGCCCATATTGTCCTGCAAGAAACAATTAGCCGTATTTTGGGACAAACCATCGTCTATGGTCAGGATATCAAATTTGTTATAATCCTGCGCCCAGACGGAGAAATGGGTGAATACGAAAAGTGTAATATAAAGATATAAGTGTTTCATTAGCCTATCGGCTTTGCTACGAATTAAGATGATGAAAAAGGCAAAAATAAATAAAGTATTCTGCTACGAAACAAATTTGGTAGTAAGATCGTGCCAAAAAAATAAACATTCCAAAATTACGAAATACTTTACATCAAAACACTAAAAAAAGCAATTTAAGTCCAAAAAAATCACTTCAATAAATGTTAAAAACAAGTTTGTTTTACTGCTTACTCAAAACCGTTCCTAACTGTTGGATCAAATGATTCGACACCTCAACATCTGCCCTTTCTGATTCGAAATAGCCTTGCATTTCTCGAACGTAATCCACAAAACCTTCAGTATTCTTGGCTTGAATAAGGTCAAAAAGGCGATTCACTTCATTGCGGAAAACCTGCACCACTTCTGCCACAAACTCATTATAAATCTGAATTTCGGCATACAAACGTGGATTTTGCAAAACATAACGGGTAAAAAACACCAGAAAAATGCGATAGGGCGGTGAGGAAAAATTTTTGATTTTATCAAAATCGAATTGCAAAGTAAACAAGGTTTTGGCACTAACGAATACGTTAAAATGGTTCAAGCCCTGTACCACGCCCATGATGCGGTCGTGTTCGAGGTAATCCAAATCGTAGATTTGGGCGGAATGCTTGAGAAATAAACGGCGAAATTTGATAATAAAGCGTGTATTGGCTTTGTCAGCGTAGTTAAAAAGCAGAACTTGCCCCCGCAAACTCTTAAGACTTTGCGAAAACATGGGGTGAATGGAATAAAACTCAAATGAAATGTGGGCTTGGGCTTGACAAAGATTTTGGTAATGTTCGATCAGAAATTTTTTCACACTACAGATTTCGACCAAACGCTTGCCATGCAAATGCGGAAAAATATCTGTCATGACTTCTTGCATGGCTGAAATAGGTACTGCCAGAATCACAACTTCCACATTTTGAACAAGTTGGATATTATTTTCAAATTGACTTTCGCTGTCATTCGAGCTAAAAAATACTTCCAAATTGGCATCTTTCAAGAACCGCACCACCCAACTACCCAAGCCTGCGCTACCGCCAATTACGCCAAATCTTAATTTTGAGAGTTCCATATCTGCTTTTTTTGGACAAAGATAAAATTTCGTCTATTGGATTTTGAGAATTAAAAAAAAAATTTTGGAAAGGCTAAACTGAAACTAAATTGGTACTTGGTCGTAAAACGAAGTTCTGGTTCGTTTCTGTGGCGAACAAGAATGTTCGCCGTACAAATCCAATGTAGTTTCATTATAACTGAAATTCAAAAATTAGTATCAAAAATACCGTTTTTAAAAACCAAATCCTTAAACGCTTTTTTTGATCAATAAACTATCAAAATTTTTACAAATATGGCAAAACCAACTTTCGAATTAATTCATGCTTTGAGAAAAACTGTCCGTAATTTGAAAAATGGTGCTTCCTACCAATGGGGACACATGGGCAGTTGCAACTGTGGTAATTTGGCACAAGAACTGACTTCTTTTTCGCGCGGCGAAATCCACGCATACGCCCTCCGCAACCGAATGGGCGATTGGTCGGAGCAGACCGAAGCCTACTGCGCCAGTAGCAATGCTCCCATGGATTTGGTGATTAGTAAAATGCTCGAAAAAGGATTGACGGTCAATGATTTGCAACATTTGGAGAAACTCTCCGACCAGCAGATTTTACGCCGTTTGCCCCTCGAAGAGCGCTACCTGAAACACAATCGGCGTGAAGATGCCATTTTGTACTTACAAACTTGGGCAGAAATGCTCGAAGAGCAAATAAGCGAACAAATAGAACTGCCTGATTTTGAGATGGTTCTGCAAGGTTAATTTATACTGAAACTAAATTGGTACTTGGTCGTAAAACGAAGTTCTTGTTCGTTTCTGGGCGAACAAGAATGTTCGCCGTACAAAAGCATTCGTTGATTGAGTATACTAAAAAAACCTCTGAATTTTTGACAAAAAAAAGTTTTGAATGTTGGATTTTTGAGCAAACACCTGAAAGGCGAAGTTTATTTTTAAGCGATCAAAAATCCAACATAAAACAAGAAATTTTCTACCAAAAGAATTTATTAACTCCTTTTTTCAAAAATGGTATTTATTTTGCCCTAAATTAGACAACTTAAAAAATAATTTTTCAAAAAAAATATTATTTTTGTCCAAAAGCAAATAAAAATCAAGGAAAACAAGATGAATAAAATATTGGTAGTCGATGACGAAAGGCAAGTTATTCAGCATATTGGCAGTTTGTTGCAAGGTTACGGCTACGAATTCGGCTTTATAGCCCGCCCCGAATTGCTATTCAAACGCCTCGAAGACGAACCTTTCGACCTCATTCTTCTGGACATCAATATGCCCCAAGTTGATGGAATTAGCCTCCTGCGTCAGCTTAAGCAACACCCTCATTTTCAGACCATTGCGGTAATTATGATGACAGGCGAAACGGACGAAAAAACCCTTGCGCAGTGTTTCCAGTACGGCGCGCGTGATTTTATTACTAAGCCTATCAAAGAATTGGTTTTTCATGCTCGCATCAAATCGGCTTTGGATAACCAAGTCTATATCAAGAAGATAGAGCAACAACAAGAACTATTGAACGAACAGTTAGCCAAAATTGTAAGCCAACAAAAAGAGGTCGAGGACGCTTTAGAAATTATTAGAAAAAAAAATATCCAGATCACTTCAAGTATCAATTACGCCAAACGTATCCAGCAAACCATGCTTCCTGAAAGGGAACTTTTCGACCAACTTTTGCCCAATTATTTTATTCTCTATCGCCCAAGAGATATAGTTTCGGGCGATATTTATTGGATTTATGAGCAGAATGGGCTTGTTTTTCTGGCAGTAGTCGACTGCACAGGACATGGTGTGCCAGGGGCAATTATGAGTATGATCGCCTTCGAACAGTTATTGGAAATTGTCAGTGTGAATGAAATTAGCGAACCTGCCCAGATTCTCGACCGTTTGCACGCCAATATTCGGGCAATTTTGAAACAAGATCAGACCGATAATAGAGATGGCATGGACGTGGCGCTTTGTGTTATTGACAGAGAGCATAAAAAAATGGCTTATTCAGGTGCGCACAATCCACTGCTTTATGTCCAAAACGGCGCGATGCAAATTTGCAAAGCCGACCGAATGGCTGTAGGCGGCGAAGCACACGCCAAGCATTTTTTTAGTCAATACCAAATCGATCTCACAATGCCTACAGCCTTTTATTTGTTTTCGGACGGGTATCAAGACCAGTTTGGGGGTGAAAAGGGAGCAAAATTTATGTTTCGAAGTTTTCGGGAATTACTTTTCCAAATTTACGATTTCCCACTTGCCGAACAAGCCCGCATTTTGGAACAAACCATAGAGCAATGGATGCTCGCAGGCAATCAAAAACAACTTGATGATATATTGATTTTGGGAGTCAAAATTAATTTCTAAGTGCTTGATTCACAAGGTTTTATTCCGCTTCCTGCAAATACGGTTTTAAGCCTTCGGAAACATAGGTTTTCATCGTTCCTTGATCGTCATAAATCAAATAAACGTCCAAATCCTTTTCTTTTTTGATAAATTCAAGGGTTTTTTCGAAACCAATGACCATAAAAGCTGTAGCGTATGCATCAGCTGTCATGCAGTTTTTGGCAAAAACGGTAGCACTTAATAAGGAGTGCGTTTCGGGATAGCCCGTTTTGGGGTTAATCGTATGTACGTAGCGTTTTCCGTCTTTTATATAAAATTTGCGGTAGTTTCCCGAAGTTACCAATGCCTTATTTTCCAAAGAAACAATTGCTTTGAGTTCCGTTCTTTCGGACTGTCGGGGATCATCAACGCCAATTTTCCAACCTTTACCTTCCTGATTCGTGCCTTTCGCCAAGACTTCTCCGCCAATTTCGACCATGTAATCCTTAATTCCTTTTTGTTCCAAAAGTTCCGCCACCACATCTACTCCGTAACCCTGTGCAATGGCATTAAAATCTAACTGTACGCCCGATTTTGTTTTAGAAACCTGCTTTTCATCAAAATTGAGTTTGTCCATACCCACAAATTGCAAAAGCGAATCGATTTTCGTAGGCGGCAAAGTGTCTTTTTTATTAGGTCCAAAACCCCAAGCCTTCACCAAAGGCATAACAGTCGGGTCAAAAAAACCACTTGTTTTTTCAAAAACTTCCTTGCTTTTTTTCAAAACAGGGTAAAAATAAGGCAATTTGAAAACAAAAACCGAATCTCGATTGAACCTCGAAATTTCCGAATCGGGATCATAAGTCGAAAGCGATTGATTAAAAAGCACCAGCACCGAGTCGATCTGTTTTTGGAAAGAAACAGGATTTTGTTGCAAATATTTGACGTTATACGTAGTCCCCATAGTTTCGCCCTGCAAAGCAACCAGTTTCAGGCTGTTCGTTTTTCTGTACCAATAAATTCCCGAAATTACCAAAACCAAAATCAAAGTAAAAAGCGCACTTTTATTAATTGTAGGTCGCATAAAGCAAGTTTTTATGTTTTATTTTTGGCTTTTTTGCCTCATTAATTTCTATTAAATAGGCTTTTTGTGTAAAATTTTATCTTACAAAACCTAAAATTACAATAAAAAAGCTACCAAAAAGCCCTGCCAAATGTAGTTACAAAATTGAAATTTGGCAAAAATATAATAGAGTTTATGAGCAATTTGCGTAACGCCCTTTAGGGTGTTTCTAAAACATTGAAAATCAACCTCTTGGAGCAGAAAAAGTCTATGCTACAGATTCGTCCATAAACTTTAATAATTCTTTGAAAACAGCGGAAAAATAAGGATTTGGCTTAGCCCTCTTTTATTGCGTTTGTAGCGGAGAACTTAGCCAAAAAAACGTTACCATTATTTACTCAAAATCATAAATTCCGTTCGGCGATTCCTGGCTTTTCCTTCGTCCGTTTCGTTGCTGGCAATGGGTTCGGTCATGCCAAAGCCCTTCGTTTGCAATCGATCTTCGCTGATTCCTTCCCCAATCAAATATTTTTTGACAGACACAGTTCTATCTTCGGAAAGTTTTTGCAAAATGGCAGGGGCAGTTTTCCCAAAACCGTTGTCCGTATGTCCATGAATGGCTATTTTTACCCTTGGGTTTTGGTTCAAAAAAGCTAACAATTTTTCCAAAATAGACAGCGATTCGGTGTTCAAATCGGCACTATTTGGGTGAAAAAGTAGATTTTCTAAAACTATTTTCTGCTTAAGTTCAATCGTATTAATATTCCAAACTCCCAGTTCAGTTTTTGGATTTTCGTTTTCTAAATCCTCAATCCACTCGATTTCATTTTTGTAAGAACCGTAATATTTCTGATCTCCAAAACCTTTGTGGCTAATTTGTTTTGGATCAGCCCCCAGTTCGATTAGTTTTTGGGCGATTTCTCTGCTTAGATTTTCCGTTTTTTGCAAAGATTTTTGTTTCAAAAGTTCATTTGCTTCTTTGACCGTTTTTGAGGAATCTAATTTGCGTTCGTAATAAGGCAAGCCATGCGAACCGACTTGGATTTTGATTTTTGGGTGTTTTTTCAAAAAATCTACCCAGTTTCGAAGGTCTTGAAGGTCGTAATCGACAGTTTTAATTTGGTGATTGGGTGCGCTCACGTAATAATTCAAGATAGAGGCTTTTTCTCCTTTTTTCAAGGGAGTGAGTTTGATATCGAGCTTGGCAAGCATTTTTTGCGCAATGCGTTCGGTATGCGGAAAATAATTTTCGTGCCTGAAAAAGACAAAATTTGGATTTAAAGTATCCGTAATCATTTCAAAATTTCCGTTTGAGTCTGCCGAATAATTTTTCTGATCTTTGAGAAAAGTAATCTGGGCTTCGACAGGTTTCTGGGTTCTCGAATCACTTATTTTGCCCTTAAAACGCATTTTTGAAGGTTCATATAAAAAAATTTCCGCTTTAGGATCGATATCAATCGTATCTTTTTCGTTGGCAAAACATTCGTTCGGATCGAGGCTTACGCACACATCATCAATAAAATAATAACTGCTGGCAATGAAAAAAAATTTGTCTTTTTCCTCGAAAAGTACCAAATAATCCTGTGGCGAATAGGCTTTGAAATTACCAATCAAAAAATACTTTTCATTTCCCGATGCCTTAAAACTGCCTGTAACTCGTACCCACTTTTGCTTATTGGTCAAAAAACGCCCTTTTTCGTTTGTGATTTGCGGTTCGACAGGAATTATTTTGGCAAAAGAATCGGGATAAAAAATTTCTTTTTTGGAAAAATGAACCGCCAAATCCTGACTCGCCAAAGCCGAATTGTCGGACAAACTGCACCAAAAACTAACCGTATAAATTTTATTTTTTTCGAGGGTTTTTGTCAATTTTCCCTGCAAATATTCCCGATAATTTCCGTCCCCATAAAAAGTCGAAATGGCATAAATTCCTGCGTAGGCGTTTCCTGTGCGTGGTTTTTGCCAACCATTGTTGTTTCTTGGTACGCCAAAAGAGGCTTTTGTTCCAAAATTATGTTTTTGGATTCCGTTTGTCGAATCAAAACAAACCTGAAACAAATCTGCCGTTCCTTCCAAAGATGGGCAAGTCCAATCTTTGATTTTCGACATTCGCAAACTTGGAATATTGAGCATAATTTCGTCAGTTTCTTTTTTGCTCAAACAGTGTTCGAAATCCTCAAAAGAAGGATTAGAAACCAAATTTTGCCCAAAAACCAGTAAAACAAGGTTTTGGAAAACGAAAAAAAGAAATATTTTTTGGTTCATGTTTTTTTGAATTTGAGGTTTAATCTACAATTATTTTCCCTTGTCCCAAATTTTTTCTTTCCAAAATCAGGAATTTTCTTAAAAAATATATTGCCAAATATCAAAAAAATATAACTTTGTACTTTTACGTTCAAAAACCTATTTTTAGAAGATATGAGTCTGAAACAACGCATCGATGAAGAAATAAAAACGGCAATGAAAGCCAAAGACAAAGACCGTTTGGAGGCTTTGCGGGGCATTAAATCGCAAATTCTGCTTGCCGAAACTGCCGAAGGCGCAAGTGCCGATGGACTTGCTCCTGACAAAGAAGCCCAAATTTTGATGAAAATGGCAAAACAACGCCGAGATTCGGCTCAAGTATTTGGCGAGCAAAACAGAGCCGACCTTCAGGCAGTTGAGTTGGCACAGTTGGCAGTAGTAGAGGAGTTTTTGCCAAAAATGATGAGTGGCGAGGAATTGCGAGAAAAAATAAAGGCAATTATTGCCCAAGTCGGCGCTACTTCTGCCAAAGAAATGGGCAAAGTGATGGGGGTGGCGAGCAAGGAGCTGGCAGGAAAAGCCGACAACAAAGATATTTCAGCCTTAGTTAAGGAATTATTGGCATAAAATCTAATTCATTTCATCACCAAAACCTTACGAATGTGTTAGCAGAAGTCAATTTTACTGCCGTCAGTACCATCGACCTTGTGATTTTCCTTTTGCTGCTTTGGGGCGGTTACAAAGGTTTTTTGAAAGGCTTTCTGGTCGAATTGGTCTTAACCGTCCTTTTTGTGGTTTCGGTCGTAGCTGTTTTCAAACTGATCCAAACGGGATATTCGGCAGGTTCAGATAAGTTTGGGACATTTTCGAAAGCCGCACCATTTTTTACTTTATTGATTCTCTACGCCCTTATTACTTTGGGAATCAGCCTTTTAGGAAAAATCATGAAAGGCATGATGCCTGTAGTTTTTGAGGGTTTCGACAAAATCTTGGGAATGCTTTTGGGCATTTTTAAGTATTGCGTCAGTTTTGGGATTTTATTCAAATTGCTTGTAGCAGTTGGGGTTTTTAATCAAGCCGAAATCTCCAAAAGCACCATTTTTTACCCTATTATTATGTCCATGTTCCAAAAAATGTTGGACATTGCCACTATTTTAGCCCCTTTCGTTGGCGAAATGGTCAATGAACTCGAAAAACATCTTCGAAATCAAGGACAGTAGTTTTCATTATCTCCAAACCCGCAAGGTTTTTAAAAACCTTGCGGGTTTTTATTTTTCTCTCAAAAATAACACAAATCATGAAAAAAAATCTATGCTTACTTGCCCCTCTGTTTTTTTGCCAAATACTCATGGCACAAACGCCAAAACGTCCCGATATTGAAAAATTGGCAGATCAGATCGAGCCCAAATTGATCGAGTGGCGTAGGCATTTTCATCAATTTCCCGAACTCTCTAACCGAGAAGTCAAAACAGGAGCTAAAATTGCCGAAATTTTGCAAAAAATAGGCGGTTTGGAAATCCAAACAGGCGTAGCCAATACGGGAGTAGTTGCCGTTTTGAAAGGCGGAAAACCAGGTCCCGTTATTGCCCTAAGAGCCGATATTGACGGTTTGCCTGTGGTCGAACGAGCCAATTTGCCCTATGCCTCTAAAGAAAAAACCACTTACAATGGTCAGGAAGTGGGTATTATGCACGCCTGCGGACACGATACGCACACTGCCATTCTTTTGGGCGTAGCCGAAATGATGGTCGGTATGAAAGCCAATTTGAAAGGGACTATCAAATTTATTTTTCAACCTGCCGAAGAAGGCGCTCCAGAAGGCGAAGAGGCAGGGGCAGAACTGATGGTAAAACAAGGGGTTTTGAAAAATCCTGATGCCGAAGTAATTTTTGGTTTGCACATCAATTCGCAAACCGAAGTAGGGCAAATTCGCTACAAACCCGAAGGCGTAATGGCGGCGGTCGATTATCTGGATATTATTGTAAAAGGCAAACAAACACACGGCGCATACCCTTGGGACGGAGTCGATCCTATTGTGGTTTCGTCCCAGATTATCAATGGTTTGCAAACCATTGTCAGCCGTCAAATAGAGATTATTCAAGAACCCGCAGTCGTTACCATAGGGGCTATTCATGGGGGGGTTCGTAACAATATTATCC
>JAAFHK010000107.1 GCA_013297565.1 Cytophagales bacterium | reverse complement strand
CAGATTTTAAGGCTAAAGTACTGACTTTGAGCTTTGTAGGGACGGAATTGGACATAAACGGAAATCAGGCATGGTTCAAACTCATTGGCGAATTTAATGCCTATAACCTGACGGGAATTTATGCGGCGGCGGTGCTTTTGGGCGAAAATTCGGACGAGGTTCTCTTACAACTTTCCGACATCAATACAGCACAAGGGCGTTTCGAACACATTATTTCACGAAATAAAATCAATGCCATTGTCGATTATTCGCATACCCCCGATGCCCTGCAAAATGTTTTGCAGACTATTTCGCAACTGCGCACCCGCAACGAACAAGTGATTACGGTCGTGGGTTGCGGAGGAAACAGGGACGCAACCAAGCGACCGATCATGGCAGATATTGCTTGCCGTTTTAGCGACCGAGTGATTTTGACTTCCGATAATCCGCGTTTCGAAGAACCCGAAGCTATTCTGAAGGATATGGAAGCGGGCGTAAAACCGCAGGATTTTCGCAAAACCATCACGATTGCTGACCGACGAGAAGCTATCAAAATGGCTTGTAGTTTGGCAAAAACAGACGATATTATTTTGATAGCAGGCAAAGGACACGAAACGTACCAAGAAATCAAGGGCATAAAATACCCTTTTGACGATCTACAAGTGGTGCAAGAAATGTTTAATCTTTTTGTTTAATATTTCTGAAAAAATAACAGCCTGAAAATGAGTTGCTTAACTAAAACATAGGCTTTTTGTTTTGCCAAAAGTGTAGTTTTTGATTTTATTGCAATAATTTTATTGCTTATTCATTCCAATATTAAATTAATATTACTTATTATTGTGAATCAAATGTAACTTTAAAACTTTTATGTTTGACTTTTAACTATCTAATTCCAACTTTTCAATTCATTTTTTCCACATTTCTTTTTTTTATTGTATGAAAAAAAATACACTCATGGCTTTGTTCATGGGACTGTGCTTTTTGGCATGGTTACCTGTCCAAGCCCAAACAAAAACGGTTAGTGGTAAAGTAACTGCCACTGACGGAAATGCCTTACCAGGTGTGAATATTATCTTCAAAGGTGGTACAGTAGGTACTGTAACGGACGTTGATGGTAATTACCGCCTAAGCCTGCCCAGCGAAACGGGTAAATTGGTTTTTTCATTTGTGGGTTATTTAGCCCAAACGCTTGATGTACCTGCTTCTGGTGATTTGAATGTGGTACTTGCCGAAGACTTAGTAGGTCTGGAGGAAGTCGTTATTACGGGTTTGGCTACCAACGTAAAACGTTCGAATCTTGCCAATGCTGTAACTTCGGTTTCTGCGAAAGAACTTATGGGAACTACCTCTCCAGTAACTACGGACGGAGCTTTGCAAGGTAAAATTGCGGGTGCAAACATTCAGTCAAACGGCTCTATGCCTGGTGGTGGGTTCAATATGCAGTTCCGCGGTCTTTCTACGCTTGGAGCTTCTGCTTCGCAACCGCTTTTCATTGTTGATGGTGTTTATATCGACAACAGCCAAAACTCAACAGGTCGTTCGCAAGCAAACAAAGCTACAGGCGGTTCGGCGGCATCAACCCAAGACAACAATGCCAACCGTTTGGCTGATTTGAACCCTGACGATATCGAGAATATCGAGATTCTGAAAGGAGCTTCGGCGGCGGCTATTTATGGAACACGCGCCAATGCGGGCGTGGTAATTATCACCACCAAACGCGGAAAAGGTGGCAAAACCAAAATTAGCTTCGGTCAAGATTTGGGTATTAGCAGTGCTTTATCATTTTATGGTGGAGCAGACTGGACTGAAGACAAACTGACAAAATATTTTAGTGCCAATGAAATTCCTGCTTTGAGAGCCGCACGCCAAAACGGAACTTATACGGATTGGGAAAGAGTCATATTTGGTGGAACAGGTCAAATCCGCAATACACGCCTTAGCGTAGCGGGTGGAGATGAAAAAACCAAATTCTACATCAACGGTAGTATAGCGGACGAAACAGGTATTGTAAAAAATACAGGCTTCCAACGTTATTCGTTTCGGGCTAATGTAGACCACAAAATCAGTAAAATCTTTGAGGTAGGTATGAGTTCGAATTATGTTTATTCAAACAACGACCGCGGCTGGGCTGGTAATGATAACTCATACGTAAATTACGGTTATTCAATCCCTTACACCAAACCCTTCTATAATCTATATCCAGATGCTCAAGGCAACTATCCTGATAACCAAGCAGGCGTAGGTGAAAATCCTTTGGCTATTCGCGACCGTGCCATCAATAACCAAAAAGTAAATCGTTTTATTCAAGGTTTTTACCTCAATATCAATGCTTTGAGCAAAGAGAATATGAGTTTGACTTTCAAAGCCACAGGCGGTCTTGATTACCAAAATGGTTATGCTTTGACCTACTTGCCTTCAGATTTGCAATCTCAAAGACCAGAAGCCAATCCTGGTTTTGCTCAAGACACGCGTGTGGAAGTAACCAACTACAATATGCAGTTTGCGGGTGTATTTACCTACGCTGCTATGGAAAACAAACTAAATCTTACTTCTTCGGCAGGTATTGTGCAGTTAGGAACTATAGGTCGTGAAAATTACGTTCGTGGTCGTGGCTTGCCTGCGGGTATTTCGAATGCGGCACGCGGTAGGGCTTTGGAACAAGACGTAGCACTTCGTGAAAATACCGATCAAGGTTTCTTCGCACAACAAGAGGCAAACTTTGATGACAAAATTATTGCGGCAGCAGGTGTTCGTTTTGACCGTTCTTCTTTGAATGGTGATCCTTCCAAATGGTATGCTTTTCCTCGTGGCTCTTTGGCTGTGAATGTGGCTAATTTTGATTTTTGGAACAAAAACATTGTTAGTCAATTCAAACTACGCGTAGCTTACGGTGAAACGGCGGGTTTGCCTAATTTTGGTACTTTGTACAGCCGTTTGGGTGTTGAAGGAGTTGGCGGGCAAGCTGGTTTTGTTCCTTCTACCACTCTTGGCAACGTAAAAATAGGTCCTGAAAGAGCTACCGAATTGGAATACGGTTTTGACTTTGGCTTGTTTAATGGCAAAATTTCTGGGGAAGTTACTTTTTACAACAAAAAAGTGTATGATGTAATACGTCCTTTGCTAACTGCTCCCACTACTGGGGTTGCTTCGACAAGTATTAACGCGGGTGATATGACCAATACAGGTATGGAAGTTAGCTTGGGTGCGGACGTGATCAAAAACGAAAACTTTACATGGTTTATCCAACCTATTTTCTGGTTTAACCGCACGAAAATAACTCGTTTAATTGTTCCTCAATCCTTAACAGGTGGTTTTGGGGCTACTTTTGGGCAGTGGAGAATCAAAGAAGGCGAATCGCCAACCCAGATTGTAGGTCAACCTCGTCCTGTGGCGGGTGATTTGAACTCTTGGACTATATACGGTGATCAACAGCCTAAATTCGAACTTTCCTTGAATCAAAGAATTACATTCTTGAAAAACTTTGAGTTTTCGATGTTGGCACACTACCGCCACGAATTTACCGTAGTTTCCTTAACACGCGTGCTTTGGGACGAAGGGGGAAATACCTATAACTGGAACGAAACCAATGAATCAGGCAATCCTGCTGAACCTAATGGTATCTACCGTCAGCAAGTCAATGGTCTTGACGAAAATGGCAAACCAAAACCTGGTTACAACCCAGTTTTGACAAGTTTCTTGAAAATTCGTGAGATTGCTTTGTACTACCGCGTTCCTACAGCTACTCTTAGCAAAGCCTTTGGTAAAGTCGTTAGTGGAGTACGTGTTGGGGTTTCGGGCAATAACCTTTTCCGTTGGACAGACTATACCGCAGGTTACGATCCTGAAAACTCAAACTTTGGTTCAGCCGCTTTGGGTAGTGGGGTAGATATTGGTAGTATTCCTGCCGTTCGCCGCATGATGTTCCATCTTGCTGTTGAATTTTAGTAGATTCTGTTATTCTCCTTCTTTTTACTTAAAAACATTTTGATATATGAAAAATATTTTAAAATCTGGTCTGGTCGTAGCTTGCTTGCTTAGCGCTAATGCGTGTTCGCTTGAGCCTGTGGTCGACCCTAACTTCCCAAGCGTAGGGAGTGTGACAAGCAACGCCACAAAAGCCCAACTAAACGGTTTAGCTGTAGGACAAATTGCGCTTGCTCGGAATGGTTTGCAAACCTATACATGGGTAGTGGGTACTTTGGGTAAAGAACTGTTCAATTTTAACGGAACAGAATCCCGCTGGATGACCGAACTGAACGGCACACGCCCTATAGACAACTCGGCATTTTACAATACGGCTACCACAGGACATGGCTTGCCCATTCGTCAGGCTGATATTCTGATTGCGGCAGTAGATAATACAAGTTCGGCAACAGCCACAGAGAAAAATGCCTACAAAGGTTTGGCTAATACTTTCAAAGGTTTGGCGGCACTGTACCAAGTCAATGTACAGTTTAGAAATGGTATTCGTTTGAATGTAAAAGACCCATTAAACCCAAGCAAATTTTCGACTTATGAGGAAAGTTTGAAAGGGATTGCGGCTTTCCTTGATGAAGGCGCTACGCAGTTGGACGGTGCAGGAACTTCGTTTCCTTTTACCATGCCTTCTGGTTTTTTGGCTTTCAATACACCTGCGGCTTTCAAACGTTTTAACCGTGCCATTGCCTTGCGGGTTGCTATTTATCAACAAGACTGGGCTAAAGCCGAAACGCTTTTATCGCAAACTTTCCTTAACGAAGCAGGCAATCTCGATGCAGGTCCTGTGCATACTTTCAGTGCCAGCGCTCCAGATTTTGCGAACCCTATGATCAATACGACTTCGCAAATTATCATGGCTCCTGAAAAAATAGTACAAGATGCCGAAGCGGGTGATACGCGCATTACCAAAAAAATCACGACTTTGGCAAGCCCACGTACTTACACTTCGGGGATTACCTATGCTTCGCGCTACCAATCTATCAAATACCCTGCGGGTGATACGCCTGTGCCGATCATTCGTAATGAGGAGTTGATTCTGATTGCGGCTGAAGTTGCGACCCAAAGAGGACGTACTACAGATGCCGTTCGTTTTATCAATATTGTCCGCAATGCGGCGGGCTTGCCAAACTATACAGGCGCACAAACTCAAGCCGCTTTAGTTGACGCTGTTTTGAAAGAACGCCTCTATTCACTTTGGTACGAAGGACACCGTTGGGTGGATATGCGCCGCTACGGTAAAATTAGCCAAATTCACTTGCCAGTGGCAGGTATGTCGGTTTTGGAACAACTCCAACGTCCGAATACTGAAGTAAACTGGGACGTTTTTGCAGGTAATTAATAAATAAATTGCTTGATTATAAAAAAACCCGCAAGGTCTTCGAGACCTTGCGGGTTTTTTTATAATCAAATCCTACCATTTTGCATCAGGCAGAGGCACTTTTTTAAAAAGTTCAGCACTAAGTTGATCAGTGGTGATTTTTTGACTTTCTGCTCTGAAATTCAATAAAATACGGTGTCTGAAAACAGGTAAAGCCATTTTTTGTAAATCTTCGGGCGTAACGGCATAGCGTCCCGATATGAGGGCGTGTGCTTTGGCAGTCAGCAAAAGAGCCTGCCCTGCGCGTGTTCCTGCTCCCCATTCCACCCAGTTTCGGACAATGTCGATGTCTGAATCGGCGGGGCGTGTAGCTCGAACCAAGTGCGTAACATAGCGAATCAGCGAATCGCTAACAGGCAACTGTCGAACCAATTTCTGAATTTTCAAGATTTCATCTGCATTCATAATGGTTTCGATCTTGGTATAGGTATTACTTGTAGTATTTTTTAAGACCTGAAACTCCTCATTTTCAGTAGGATAGGGGACTTTGATCAGGAGCAAAAAACGGTCGGCTTGGGCTTCTGGTAAGGCATAAGTTCCCGCCTGTTCGAGGGGATTTTGTGTTGCCAAAATCAAAAAAGGCTTTTCGAGTTTGTAGGTTTTGCCGCTGTATGTAATGGATTTTTCTTGCATGGCTTCGAGAAGCGCCGCTTGGGTTTTTGGGGGAGTACGGTTTATTTCGTCAGCCAAAACGATATTGGCAAAGATTGCCCCTTTTATAAACTGGAAATGACGTTTTCCTGTTTGTGGGTCTTCTTGTAAAATTTCAGTTCCTACAATGTCGGCAGGCATGAGGTCTGGTGTGAATTGGATTCTGCGAAAAGAAAGATGCAGAGCCTCCGCCAAAGTCCGCACCATCAAGGTTTTAGCCAAGCCAGGTACTCCTTCCAAAAGCGCGTGACCTCCTGCCATAAGGCAAATCAGCATTTGGCGTACTACGTCATCTTGCCCTACAATAATTTTATGAATTTCGGCTTCCAAAAGTTTTAACTTTTGGATCAATTCTTGGATTTCAGCTTCTTGTAACATTTGCCAAAATACTATAATTTTTAGAAAAAAAACAAATAAAGCAGGAATTATGAAAATTTTGGGATAAAAAAAAGACATTAGCTCGAAATGAAAAAGACCGCCTTGAGAGCAGTCTTCTTTTTTGAAAAGCAAATTATTTTTT
This sequence comes from Cytophagales bacterium, assembly GCA_013297565.1. Classification (GTDB taxonomy): domain Bacteria; phylum Bacteroidota; class Bacteroidia; order Cytophagales; family Thermoflexibacteraceae; genus JAAFHK01. The sequence goes on along the minus strand of JAAFHK010000107.1, from coordinate 4,906 downwards.
GTCTTTGCTGTAACGTTGTTTGAATTTCTCAACACGTCCTGCCGTAGAAATAAATGTATTTTTGCCTGTATAGAAAGGGTGTGAAGCCGAACTTACCTCTACTTTGATAACAGGGTAAGTTTTGCCATCTTCCCATGTAATCGTATCTTTCGAAACGGCTGTCGAACGAGTCAAAAATTTGAAATCACTTGTTTGATCCCAAAAAATAACTTCGTGGTATTGGGGATGAATATCTTTTTTCATGACTATTTTTTCCTAAAAATGTTGAAGGTTCTGAAAATTTAGACCGCAAAGGTAGTCAAATAAATTGGCTTTTCAAAAAAAAAGTTTATTTATTCGTTTGTTCTTGCTTTTCGTCCGAATATTCCTCGTCAATGGGCGTAGGATTTTCTACCAATTTGAATCCTGTGCCATGTACATTGATGATTTGTACTTTTCTATCACTTTTTAGGTATTTGCGGAGTTTGGTAATATAAACGTCCATACTGCGCGAAGCAAAATAGTTATCATCATGCCAAATCGCCTTGAGTGCTTTTGAGCGCTCCATAGTTTGGTTTTTGTGAATACAAAGCATACGCAAAAGTTCGCTTTCTTTCGAAGTGAGTTTTTGGGTAGTGCTTAAGCCTTTGAGCAGTTGCGTATCGTATTCGAAGGTAAAATCACCCACTTTGTACTCGGTTACTCCTACGGCAGTTTCGGAATTGGCGGCAGTGCGGCGCAAAATGGCTTTGATACGCAATAGCAACTCCTCCATACTGAAGGGTTTGGTGATATAATCATCAGCCCCAATCTGCAAGCCTTTGATCGTGTCTTCACGCATTGATTTGGCAGTAAGAAAAATAATGGGTACTTTATCGTTGATTTTGCGGACTTCTTCGGCAAGCGTGAAGCCATCCATGATGGGCATCATGACATCAAAAATACACACTTCAAAGTCCTCATCTCGGAAACTTTGCAAACCCGCCTTACCATCGCGTGCCAGCATGACCTCGAACTTCTTCAGTTCCAAATATTCTTTCAGAATCTGTCCCAAATTAGGATCATCTTCGACTAATAAAATTTTATTGGGTTTCATATTTAAAAGGAAAAAAGATATAAAACGTACTGCCTTTCGTGAGTTCGCTTTGTACGCTGATGCTCCCATGGTGGGCATACACCATTGTTTTGACGTAACTAAGCCCTAAACCGAAGCCTTTTACGTCGTGCAGATTACCCGTAGGGACTCTGTAAAATTTATCAAATATTTTATTAACTAAGTCATTGGCAATACCTTGACCTTTGTCCGAAATGCTAATAATCACGCCTTTGTCCGAGTTTTCGGTTGTAATCCGTATTTCAGGATTTTGAGGCGAATATTTATTGGCATTGTCCAAGAGGTTATGAATCATATTCGTTATGTGCATTTCGTCCGCTTCGATCAAGCTGCTTTTTGCCGCCAAATCCATTAATATAGCACCATTTCTATTCTCGATCTGTATCTCGATATTATAAACTGCCCTCTGAATCAAATCATGCAAATCCACAGGCTCGATCATGAGTTTGAAGTCCCCTTTGTCCAAACGGGCAATTTGCAATACATTCTCAACTTGCGCACCCATGCGATTGTTTTCGTCCTTTATAATTTGCATATAACGTGCCAAAAGTTGATCGTTTTGCCGAACATCTTCGTCAGCCAACATTTCACACGCCAAAGCAATCGTAGAAACAGGTGTTTTGAACTCGTGCGTCATGTTATTGATAAAGTCGTTTTTCATTTCCGAAAGTTTCTTTTGGCGAATAATAGTGAAAATAGCAAAACCAAAACAGAACGTAATGACCGCAATGAGCAAAACCGAAGTCCCCAAAATAAATTTCATACTTCGCAAGATATGTTGGCGCTGTTGCGGAAAATTTACACAAAGGTAACTACGGTCGGCGTATTCGTCATTTGGAAAAAGTTTTACCCGAAACGCACTGCGTACCGCCGCCAATTTGTCCGAAATACTATCTGCAAAAACCAAGCGTTGTTTTGGGGCTTCTATCACTACGAACTCATACGCAATATTAATGCCATGTGCCTGCATTTCTGTATAAAGAAGCGAGTCAAGCAATTTTTTGTTAATTCTTTCTTCAATCGGCGTATCAAAATTGACCATATTCTGCACTACCATTGCCACTAATTTATCCCGATTGATCAGTTTTAATAACTGTTGATCTTTTCGTTTCCGCAAATATTCCAGCGAATCGAACAAAGGATTGGGTTCGTTTTCGCTTTTTTGTGGTTCAACACTCAAGGAAATTTTTTCGTCCGTAGAAAGGTTGGTCGCCATACCACTTCGGCTGATTCGGGCTTCTTCTTCTATGGCTATAGCCATGCCTTTTCTGGACAAATCCGCATTCGAAAGCACCTGACGGATAGTTACAATTTCATCTTCTTCCCAATGTACCCGCCCTACCGAATCAATCCGAATACCTGTAGCCTTGTTGCCAATAGCCCCATTCCGAACACTTCGAGCCGTTACGTGCAAAATCTCACGATGTTCGAGCTTGCGAACTACATTATCCAAAGAACTCATTATCAAGGCTTTAAACTGTTCTTCTTTGAGCTGAATGGCACTATCGAGCCAATAAAACTGCAAAGCTACCAAACCCACCAAAGCCACACTCATGAGCAAAACAATATAGGCCAATCGACTTCGCCAATGCGAAATACCAAAATTGAACCACCATGTGAGGCTGTGTCTTGCCATTTTTTACCAACGCAAAATGAATTTTAGCTTTTGAGATTCGTCTTTTTATAGAAAAAACTTCAATGAGGGAACAAACGTACAAACAAATAAGTTCTTTTTTGCAAATTTTTTTTTTTTCACAAATGAATTTTCACAAAAAGTAATTTTTCCTAAAATTCCATTCTTAGCCCCAGTCTTAGGTTTCGCCCTTCTTCATTGGCATAGTACCGCAAGCGGTTTAGGTAATCCCGATAGCGAATATTCAATAGGTTATCTATCTGGAAATGAATATGATAGGTATTTTTTTTTGTTACAAACTTGGTTTCGAAAAGTGTTCCTAAAAGCAGGTAAGCGGGAGGCGGAGTTAATAAATCTTGATTTTCGTTCAAATAATTTTGCCGAAAAACGTATTTTCCTTGTACTGAAAACCGCATATCTTGGACTTTTGCGAATTTGGGAAACTCGTAACTCAAGGAGCTAAACACCTGATTGGCAGGCATATAGACAAGCGGCGTGTTGTTTTTGGTATCTGTTCCACGCACCATGCTATACTTGCCGATCCATTCTACATTTTTTGTGATTTCATATTTCAACAGCACATCAAGCCCCGCAATCGTAGCGTTCGTTTGTTTGTACAAAAAAACAGGAAATGCCCCGCGAATAGTCAGCCGAAACTCGGCTTGAGGTTCTAAGAAAATGTAATCCTGAATATTTTGGTAATAAATGCTTAATTCGCCCAGAAAACGGCTTTGCAAACTGTAGGTATTTGTCCAGATCGCTTTCAAAGATTTTTCCGACCGCAAATCCCGCTTTCCTTCCTCGATTCCTGCCACGCCCTGGTGCAAACCAAAACTATACATTTCATTTACTTCAGGCGAACGTTGGGTAAGTCCGACATTGAGTTTCGAATTGAAAGCAGGGCTTTTTTGGAAGCCAAGCCCGCCTGAAAAGGAGTAATTATGAAAAAAATGCCTCAAATTTTCGACCTTTCTGTTCAAATCCTGCGAAATAGCACGAACCTCGATAGCGTAAAAATCGTAACGTCCGCCTGTTTCGTAAAACCATTTTCCTTTGTTTTTTTTGTAAATAAAATAAGCCGCCGCATTCCACAAATCATAATTGGGGATCAGAGGCAAAATACCTGTGCCTGACTCATTCCTATTTGAGTTAAATTTGCCTTGCAAACCGATTTTTAGCTCCGCATTTTTTTTTGAAAAAAAGTGGTATTGAGCATCTATGAAATGCGAATGTAGGGTCAAATCCAAAGACGGAATCGAACTCCTACCGCTTCGCCGCACATCAAATTCCTGTCGGCTATTGAGCTGTCCTCCGTAGGTCAGGTTGATAAATGCTTGATTGTCAAGCAAATACTTGGCAGAGAATTTTAATAAATGGTGCTGAACTGCTTGGCGCGGAGCATTGATTTCGTAAGAAAAATGATCATTCGTAAAAAAAGGTTTTTCTTGCCCAATAGCCGTTTGCAAGTCGGTCAAGTTCCCAATATGCGCACCCCGCAAAATGCCCATTTCTGTATTAAAAAGGCTATAATAGACTTGCGTTTTGAGTTTTCCAATATTTTTTGCCAAAATAACAGCTCCGTTCAGCTCTTTCGACCCTGTATTGGTCAGGAAATGATCAGGTGTGTGGCGATCTCCCAGCATTTTGGCACTGCAAATCGCCCGCCAGTCTGCCCAGCCCCCGCTTTTTTCAATTTTTCCCGAAAACGTATGCCCCAAACCGTTCGTATTGAACACATAATGCAAGGAACCGTGTAAATCTGGATCGGAAGCAATACCAGATGGTTCGACCAAAACTGCCCCTCCAAGCGTATTTCCGCCATATTCGATGGCTTCTACGCCTTTTACAACCGAAATTTTTTGGGCAGTATGCGGATCAATTTCAGGAGCATGGTCATTGCCCCACTGTTGTCCCGCCTGTACCAGCCCATTATTCAAAATAGCAATTCTGTTGCCGTAAAGCCCATGAATAATAGGTTTTGCAATGCCCGATCCCGTTTTTATCGTATTTACCCCCGTAATATTTTCAAGAATTTGCGCCAAATTTCGTCCGCTTTCTCTCTCAAGCTGTTCCAAGCCAATCGTGTTTTGGGTTCGAGTGCTTGGACTTTCTATTTTTTCACCGCTAACTGCCACCTCCTGCAAAAACTCCTCATGATGCGCCAAAAACACCGAAATTAC
>JAAFHK010000106.1 GCA_013297565.1 Cytophagales bacterium | reverse complement strand
AGAGGTACAAACCTAATTTACTCAAAGCCGTATTTAAAATTTATTCTTTGTCCAAAAACGGATACCTATAATCAACAGGCGGAACAAAAGTTTCTTTGATCGAACGCGGTGAAACCCAGCGCCAGAGATTGATCGCCGCACCTGCTTTGTCGTTCGTACCCGAAGCCCGCGCGCCCCCAAAAGGCTGTTGCCCTACGACTGCCCCTGTAGGTTTGTCGTTAATATAAAAATTACCCGCCGCATTTTCCAACTTCTTCATTCCCAACTCAATAGCATAACGGTCTTGGGCAAAAATAGCACCTGTGAGGGCATAAGGCGAAGTGCTATCCAGTAGTTCTAAGGTTTCTTCATAGCGCTCGGCTTGATAAACGTAGATCGTCAGGACGGGTCCAAAGATTTCTTCGCACATCGTAACGTATTGAGGATCAGCTACTTTCAGAACCGTTGGCTCTATAAAATAGCCTTTTGATTTGTCAAAATTTCCACCCGAAACTACTTCTACGCCTTGTGTTTTTTTGGCTTCGCTGATGTAAGCACTGATTTTATTGAATGATTTTTCGTCAATAACGGCATTAAAGAAATTGCTAAAATCTTCAGTTCCGCCCATTTTTACCGTTTTCAAATCTTCTACCAAGTATTTTTTGGTTTCTTCCCAAATATTCGAAGGAATATAGGCACGCGAAGCCGCTGAACATTTTTGACCTTGATATTCGAATGCTCCACGCAAAAGGGCAACCGCCAAAGTTTTCGGGTCGGCTGAATGGTGAGCCATGACGAAATCTTTGCCGCCTGTTTCGCCCACAATTCGAGGATAACCTTTGTATTTGGGTAGATTCGTAGCAATCGTTTTCCAAAGGTTTTGAAAAACACCTGTACTGCCTGTAAAATGAATACCTGCAAAATCCCGATGGTTAAAAATCACGTCCCCTGCCGTAGGGCCATCGACATACACCAAATTAATTACGCCTGCGGGCAAACCAGCCTCGATCAAAACTTTCATGAAAATTTGAGCCGAATAAATTTGCGTTTGTGAGGCTTTCCAAACCACCGTATTTCCCATCAAAGCGGGTGCAGTGGGCAAATTTCCGCCAATTGCCGTAAAGTTGAAAGGGGTAAGGGCAAAAACAAATCCTTCCAAAGGTCTGTATTCTATTCTATTCCAAATTCCTACCGAAGAAATAGGCTGTTCTTGATAGATTTGCGTCATAAAATACACATTAAAACGCAAAAAATCAATCAATTCGCAAGCCGAATCTATCTCTGCCTGATACACACTTTTTGACTGCCCAAGCATCGTAGCCGCATTGATTTCGTAGCGATATTTGGTAGCCAAAAGATCGGCGGCTTTCAAAAAAATGCTGGCACGGTGTTCCCAAGACAGGTTTGCCCAATCGTTTTTGGCACTTAAAGCGGCATTAATTGCCTGCTCCACGTGCGAACGGTCGCCTTCGTGAAAATAACCCAAGGTATGCTGATGATCGTGTGGCGGAGCCATACGGATTTTCTTGTCGGTGCGAACTTCCTGCCCACCAATGTACATAGGAACATCAATTTCTTGCGAACGGAAACGCGAAATCGTTTCTTTGAGGGCTTGCCTCTCTGCCGAACCTACAGCGTAGGATTTGACAGGTTCGTTAATGGGTGTTGGGACTTGAAATATGGCGTTTGACATAAGTGAAATTTGGGATAAAGAATAGTTTGAGTAATTTTTTGCAAAACTATACAAAATATTTGAAAAAAATGCTATATTTTTGTTAATCTGTGCAAACTACTTCACCCGCAAGTTCGGTTTGGTTAGCCGCATCATCGGGTTTGGAAACCTTCACTTTAAAACTTATTTTTTTGCCATCGTGGGTAATCGTCCCACTGCGTCCTTGGTATTCCGCCCCCGAACTGTCCGTAATTTGGATTAATAGACACTCGGCGCAACCTTTGGTAAAAAAATCGTCATTTACATTTGCCGTTCCCGAAGCAGGAGCATTGACGATTACGACCATAACTGCCCCGTCCGAACTGCCAATGCTGAAATTGTTGCCCTCGCAAGGCGCTTTTACGGCATAGCTTTTTCCCAAAAAGCTCACCTGTTGCGCCAAAGTTGGCGTAGAAGAAAAAACTAAAAAAAAGGCAAAAAATGCCCATATTTGCACTGCCTTATGCGCTTGTAGTTTCATATTTCTGTTGTTCATGTTTTGAAATTAAGCAAATTATTTGATTCTTATTGGCAAAAAGGAAAGTTTTTTTATTAAACGCTTTTTTAGCAAAATCAATCAATAAAATCAGGGATTTATTTTAGGGTTTCCATATCAATTTCCCCCATAATTCTTTCCGTTTCCGCCAAAGCCCCAATTAGTTTTTGATAATGCAAAATTTCTTCGGTACTCAAATTCCGATCTTTTCGGTCTTTTAGCCATTTTTGGGCAGGTTGATAGCCGCCGACATAAAAATTCCAAACAGTTTCCGAAATATTATCAAAATATTGATTTTCATTAATATATATTCGATCTGGTTTGGCAAACTTGATATTTTCCACCAAATTTTCGCCACTCACAGGATAGCTTGTGCCTAATTCGTCCAAAAGCGGGCTTTCCAAAAGGTGCAGTTTTCGCAGTTCCGATCCAAAATTCGTTAAAGTTCGAAATTCTTCGGAATTTTCAGGATAAGGCACTCTTGGAAAATCAATTTTCAAAAAAGATTGATATTTTTCACGATAATTGGGTGAATGCAAAACGGCATAAATATAGTCCAAAAGGTCAAGAGGACTAAAATACTCCCCTCCCTTTGGGGAGGGGGCAGGGGGTGGGGTTTCATTCACAAATTCCAAACCTATTTTTTCGGCTATTTTTTGGACAATTTCCTTATTAAAATTGGGTTTTCGTGGCTGTTCTTCAAAAAAAGTACCGTTCGTTGGTGGTTCGAGTAAGCCCATTAGTTTCTCGACTTCTGCTCGAATTTTTTGGTAGCTTTTGGCTTCATTTTCGTACCATTTCTTGGCATTTTTATCAGGATTAGGCAACTTTTCGAACAGTTTTTGCACATTCGCGAAACTTTTTTCCACTTGCTGTAACAACATTCGATTTTCTTCTAATTTCAGTTCCAAATCCGCCTTTTTTTCTGCTGAAAGTTCCTTTGTTTTTGGTTTTTCGGAATACAAATAAAGCGGGAAATGATACGAACCTGAAGTATATTCCGCAGTTTTCATTTCCGATACGAATTTTCCAATAAAAAAATGATTAATATGGATACTCTTAGTTTGCCTACCCGATAATAGGGCATAATTTTCGTGAAAATTGTGTTGCATTTGCTCGTATCGGTTTCGCAAAACCATGCGCAAATCGTAGTACAACACTCGATCATCGAAAGGGCGATAGTGGATTTTTTTGCATTTTTGGGCATCGAAAACAGCTTTTTCTCTGTTTTTTTCCCAATATTTATTAAGTTTTTTTGCCAATTCCTTTTCATTGAAGGCAATTAGCAACTCATCTTGATGAGTTTTTATTCCGCTTGTAAAAATTTCAAATAATTCGTTTATACCAAAAAAATGCTCATATTCCGCTTGCAAATCGAAATTCTTGGGAACAAAGAAATAATAGGGTTCTTCGAAATTCAAAACCTGCCATTTTACACTTTTTAAACTATTTTTGTTCAAAAAATCAAATTTTTCTTTCCTTTTTCCTTGCAAATCGTAATGCGAAACCTTGCCCAATTCGCCTTTGGCTTTCTTGCCCGTTTTGACGAAAATATTGATCGAAACGCCTTGCATAATATCGAAAACATTTTGGTCGGCAAGCCCCTCTGTGGTCGTTTCCTTTTTTCGGGCGTTCCCATGCAAATCCAAAATATAAATCTGATCAAAACTTTCCAATAACGATTTTCGCATTTGGCGGTGCGTAATTCCGTCCAAAAAGCTATTATTCGAGATATAGGCAACCAAGCCGCTACCATTTTTGTCGATAAAATATTGCCCAAAACGAATAAATTTTACATAATCGTCCGAAAGAGAGTTATAACTTTTTTCTTTCAAACCTTTTTTGTAATCCGCAATCAGATTTTGTATCCAAGTGCCTCTATTTAAGCTACTTACAGCGTAAGGCGGGTTGCCAATGACGCACATCACAGGCGTAGTTCGTTTGATCGCATTCGCCTCGTTCGCTTCGGCACTTAGCCAATTAGCAAAACCGCGCTCCAGTTCGGCATGGCTTTCTTGCAAACTATTCGTAAGAAATATTCTAAGTCGTTGATTTTTAAGGCTTTTGTAACCTGTTTTTTTCAAAAGCAAATCTAACTGCAAATGTGCCATCGCATAACTTGCCATCAAGAGTTCGAACCCATTGAGGCGGGGCAATAAATCATTTTCTACGTAGGTTTGCCAAACGCCCTCTTGTCCCACAAATTTTTTTCGAATTTGTTTGACGATTTCCGCCAAAAAAGTGCCTGTTCCTGTCGCAGGATCGAGGATTTGGACTTTTTCCGCCAAGCCTTTTTCCAAATCAAAATCCGTTCGTAAAATATCATCGACCGCCCGAACGATAAAATTGACCACAGGGGCAGGCGTGTACCAAACGCCTCTATTTTTGCGGGTTTCGGGATCGTACTCCGCCAAAAAAGTTTCGTAAAAATGAATAATCGGGTCTTCGGTGTGCGTACTTTTGCCGTAATTCTGCAAAATTTTCTCAATATCGCAATACAAAAAGATTTCGACCAAACTTTCCACAATCCAACGAATGCGATCATCGAGGTCGACACCCGCAATATAGGAAAAAAGTTTTCGCAAAAAAGGATTCGATTTTGGGATTAGCTCGGCGGCTTTTTGGCGGCTAAATGCCTGTAAATCAGTATCATGCAATCGAGCCGCAAACATTCCGTAGGCTATAGTTTGGGCATAGACATCGGCAAAACTACGGGGCGAAATGTCATGAATCAGGATTTGTTTGAAAGCATCTAACTGTTCTTTCAGCGTGCTATTCTCTTCGGTTTTTTCATCGCTTTGCAAGGCTTTTTCGATCACCTCCGCCAAAAGTTTCGCCTTTCCCGCCAGCATTTGAGCCAACTGGTTTGGGTTTTCGATACTTTGTCCCAGATGAAGGCAAAAACCTTTGAGTAGATTTTCAAAAGTAGTAAAATTAGAAAACAAAGGCAGAATTTGGTTTTCCTTTACTTCTCCGATCCTAATTTTTGTAACAAAAATACCGTTTTGGTAAAAATGAAATTCCAAATAGTCAGTAAAAATCAAATTGCCCAAAGCCGCTTTGTAGCGATCAAATTGAGCTTTGTTGCCGTTTTTTTTCGCACCTTCCAAATCTTTGTCGCCAATATTTTTGGCTTCGATGAAACCTACAGGAATTTCGTTTTTGGTCAAAATAAAATCAGGTGCGCCGCATTCGATCCGTTTGGGTTCGTTAGTTGCCTGAATATCAGGCAATAAGGTTTCCAACAGGTTTTGGAGATCAGCTCTAAAACTGTGTTCGGTGGAGTTTCCTAAAGCATATCTTTGTCCAATATTTTCGAGGTATTCGGCGGTGGTCATGGCTTTTGCGATCTTAAAAAAATAACTGCGAGCAAAAATACACAAAAACGAGGCAAGTTCTAATATTGATAGAAAAAGCAATTTATTTTCAAGATAAATTTTTTTTTTCTATATTTGCGGAAAATTTTTGCGAACTTTGTTAAACCTAACTCAAAAAGGCAAATTTTAATAGTTTAACCAATTTTTAATACAGACTTTTTAAACGACAATATGGCAAATCAGAAAATGATGAGATTAAGCCAAGCCGCTATCAAACTGAACGTAGGCATTAAGACACTCGCTGATCATCTTTCCGCAAAGGGAATTAGCATCGGTAGTGATCCGAACGCCCGTATTACGCCCGAACAGTTTAATATGCTCCTTAAGGATTTCGAATCTTCGATGACCACTAAGGAACAGGCTTCTGGTTTGACCATCGGCAAAAATCACAACGAAAATATCATCATCAAATCTGGTCATGCAGAGGAGAAAAAACAAGAAGATGAAACTGAATTGTTGATCAAAAACTATACACAATCTCCTATTGTTCTGAAAGAGGATAAGAAAAAGAAACCTGAACAAGAACCTGAATTGATAAAAGCTAAACTTCCTGGTTTGAAAATAATTGATAAAATAGACCTCAAACCCGCTAAAGTCCAAGATAGCCGTTCTGTGAGAAGTACGCCAAGTACCTCGAAACCTGAAGCCAATAAAACTTCAAGTGAGAAAAAAGTAGTAAGCGTTCCAAAAACTTCTACCGAAGGGACGGATCAAAACGCTAATAAATCTTCTAATGCGGAAGGTACAGGAACTTCACGTTCCTCGCGCCGCCGCAAAAGTCGTAGGGAACGCAAAGCGGCAAAAACAGCCCGTGAGCAAGCGGCAGGCATTACACCCCAAAGTCCGCCTCTTAGCGTAGAAACAGCGAAAGTGATCAAAAATCACATTCCAAAAGAGGAAGAGGAAGATACCGTACCAACTACTGTAGCGGAAATTTTGGAACAAGGAACGAACCCAGAAGCCAATTTGATAGAAGCGAAAGCTGAAAAATTGCAAGGTTTGACCGTTTTGGGTAAAATAGAACTGCCTGATTCGCGTGGGAAAAAGAAAATTGCCAAACCTGTTGCTTCTTCGGACGAAAAACCTTCGAAACGCAAACGCAAACGCAGGCGCAGTAGGGACAGAAAAGGAGATGGCACAACAACTACAAATGCTGAAGGCACAACAGCGGCTACAACACCTGTAGCAAAGGAAAAAAGTCAAACTACGGAAAGAACGCAAAGCGTTTTGGTGCAGAAAAAAGGTGATATAGTTCGTACTCCGCCCAACAAAGACGGAAAAGCGAAAGAAAAACCTAAAAATACGGGTGGAGCTGGCGGCAATTCTTTGGCGGTCAAAAAAGATCGAAATACTACTTCAAAATCTGGTCCTGCAACCGACAAAGAAATCCAAGATAAAATTAAGGATACTTTGGCACGGCTTAGTGGCGGTAAAGGCGGCAAACAACAAATGCGCCGACAAATCCGAAAAGATAAACGTACTGCCAATTTGCAACGCCAAGAGGCTGAAAGCCACGAAGGTAACACACTAAAAGTAACCGAATTTATTTCGGCAAATGATTTGGCGGTGCTTATGGAAGTATCAGTTAATGAGGTAATTTCGAAATGTTTGCAAATGGGTATGTTTGTTTCGATCAACCAACGCCTTGATGCTGAACAAATTACCTTTATTGCCGATGAGTTTGGTTATGATGTCGAGTTTATTTCTGCCGAACAAGAAATTGATGTAATTTTTGCTAGTACAGACGAGGAAGAAGATTTGATTACCCGCGCTCCTGTGGTTACCATTATGGGACACGTGGATCATGGAAAAACTTCCCTGCTCGATTACATTCGTAATACTAAAGTTGCCGAAGGCGAAGCAGGCGGGATTACCCAACACGTGGGGGCTTATAACGTACAGACTTCGAGTGGCAGACAGATTACATTTTTGGATACTCCAGGACACGAGGCTTTTACGGCTATGCGTGCAAGGGGAGCAAAAGTTACGGACGTAGCAGTGATTGTGGTAGCGGCGGACGATAGCGTTATGCCACAAACTATAGAAGCGATCAATCACGCACAAGTGGCGGGCGTTCCTATAGTCATTGCGATTAATAAAGTGGATAAAGCGGGAGCTAACCCTCAAAAAATCAAGGAGGAATTGGCTAAAATTAATATTTTGGTTGATGACTGGGGCGGAAAAGTCCAAAGTCAAGAAATTTCAGCCAAAAAAGGCTTAGGCATTGAGGATTTGCTCGAAAAAGTATTGTTTGAGTCAGATTTGCTCAATTTGAGGGCAAATCCAAGCAAAAAGGCTTTGGGAGCAGTGATAGAAGCCCGCTTGGACAAAGGAAAAGGCTATGTTTCGAATATTTTGATACAAGGTGGTACTTTGCGAGTAGGAGATATTATTTTGGCGGGTGCTAACCATGGGCGTGTAAAAGCCATGTACGACCACAAAGGTAAAAAAATTAATGAAGCAGGTCCTTCTACACCTGTGCAGGTTTTGGGACTTGACGGTGCGCCTCAAGCAGGTGATAAATTTAATGCTGTAGAAACAGAACGCGAAGCTAAAGATATTTCGAGCCGCCGTGCCCAAATCCTAAGAGAGCAAAGTATCCGCACTACGGTTCGTCCTACTTTGAGTGATATTGGCAGACGCATTGCTTTGGGTAATTTCAAACAGTTGAATATTATCCTCAAAGGTGATGTTGATGGTTCTATTGAGGCTTTGTGGGATTCACTCTTGAAACTCTCCACAGAAGAAATCGAAGTTCGCATTATTCACAAAGCAGTTGGGCAAATTTCGGAGTCGGACGTACTTTTGGCAACCGCTTCAGATGCCATCATTATTGGTTTCCAAGTACGTCCTTCAGTTTCGGCTCGCCGTTTGGCAGAGAAAGAAGAAGTCGAAATCCGCTTGTACTCAATCATTTATGACGTAATCAACGAAGTAAAAGCGGCAATGGAAGGTATGCTTGCTCCGACCATCGAGGAGGTAATTTTGGGCAATATCGAAGTGCGCGAAACTTTCCGAATCTCGAAAGTGGGTACGGTCGCAGGTTGTTATGTTACGGAAGGCGTAATCAAACGAAATGCTAAAATCAGGGTAGTTCGTGATGGTATCGTGGTTTATGGACAAAATGATGCCGAAATTCAGGCTTTGAAACGCTTTAAAGAAGACGTAAGCGAAGTAAAAACAGGTTTCGAGTGCGGTTTGAGTGTTCGCAATTTCAACGATTTGAAAGTGGGTGATGTGATTGAAGCTTACGAACAACGCGAAGTAAAACGTAAGTTGAGCTAAAAATAAAATTGTTTAAATAAAAAACAGCCAATTAGATTTCTAATTGGCTGTTTTTTATTTAAACACTACGGACATTTTTTTTTAAAAATTTGGTAAAAAGAGAGATTTGGGCGTATTGGTTTGCTGACCTAATCCCAAAGCTCATGAAAATAATAGAAATTTTCGACACAATAATAGGCAAAATTCAGGGTATTTCCTACCCTTTTCAAAAGTTTTTGAAAGAAATTTTGCTGGTTTTCTTGTTTGCCAAAGGCAAGCGTAATTTCACTAATTTGGCTCGATGGAGCGATTATGAAGAAAAAACGCTTCGGAGAAATTACGAAAAGAGGCTTGATTTGAGCCAATTTACACAAGTGTTGCTAGAAAATTATGGGCAAGATGAAAAATTTATTGCCTGTAGCGATGCTTCTTTTATTCCCAAAAGCGGAAAGAAAACGCATGGCTTGGCTAAATTCTGGTCGGGGACGGCTCAAAAAGCAGAAAAAGGCTTGGAAATCAGCGTTTTATCCTTGATAGGTTTGGAAAAAGGCTTGAATCTCTGTCTTTCTGTCGAACAAACCCCTGCGGATTTATCAGGGGAAAGCCGTTTGGATTTTTATTTGGCTCAAATCGAGCAGAATTTGCCCTATTTGAAAAGCAAAATAAACTATTGGGTAGCGGACGGCTTCTATGCGAAGGATAAAATGTGGAAAAAGATGGAAATTTGGGGTCTTTCCGCTATCACGAAATTACGTTTTGATGCGGCTTTGTATGAAATTTATGAAGGAGAACAGAAAAAAAGAGGAAGAAAACGAATAAAAGGAGAGAAAATTAATTGGAAAATGCCTCTTTCAGAGGCTTGGAAGCCCGAAGAGAGGACAGAAAAAGGGCATTTTGTGTACAGCCGAGTTTTATATTCAGCAGGGTGGAAACGAAAATTGAAAATCAGCTATGTAGATTTGGGGCAAGGAAAATACGCCCTTTTGGCGAGCAACGATTTGAAAATCAGCGGATTAGAAATGTGTCGTTTATACAGCAAGCGCTTTCAGATTGAATTTATGTTTCGAGATACCAAATCATATTTGGGTTTAGCCGAATGCCAAAGCCGAAAAAAGGAATGTTTGGCTTTTCATTTTCAAATGTCCATGTTGTGCTACAATTTTTGTCGGCTGGAGCATTTCTTGCATGGGAAGAAGGTCTTTTCCTTGCAAAATTTACGAAACAAGTATTTTAATGTGTTTTTTGTGGAAAAGATTTTAATGGATATGGGCTTTTGTCCTGAGTTTATCAAAAATATGCCCCAATATCAAGAATTGATCAAATGGGGCTGTTTCGACGCAGAAATTTGTCCGTAGTATTGGTGCTAATAGACCTCAAAATAGGCGAACTTAAACCGCAAGACATCGGGCAAATGCAGTTATACGTCAATTTTTTTGACCGCAATCTCAAATTACCCGAAGAAAATAAAACCGTAGGCATTATTTTGTGCAAGGACAAAAACGATATGATGGTCGAGTATGCCCTGCCCGAAGACAATGAACAGATTTTTGCGAGCCGCTACCTTAGCATTTTGCCCGACAAAAACCTATTGAAACAGCAATTAGAAAATTTATAAATTATCTACCCTAATACCTCTTGTGAAATAGCTAATTATGTGATTTATCCCGAAAAGGATAGCTATGCCATCTATCTGCACCCCGAAATACAGGCGGAAAATGAAGGTTTGTCCCGTTGTTTGGGCGTAGCGGCTACGGTTGCGGAATTATTGGATTTTATAGAAGAAAAACAAGGCGATTTGCAGCATACGGATATTTTGATCAAACAAACCGAGCAGGTTGAACGCCCGATCAGTTCCGAATATTGGTGGATTATCTTGCAACCCGATGGCTTTTGGGCAATTTTTGAGGACATCTACTCAAAACGCAATCTTTTAGCCAAGTCCGAAAATTTGGAAAGCCTTTTGGCGCAGTATTACCAGAAAAACAGTATCATTAGTTTTTGATCTTTTGTGCGTGTTTTTCGTATAAATAAGAAAAAACATAAATTCTATGCAATTTCCCGCAGACCATTGGCTTTACCGTTTGAAAGCCGAAATACAGAAAATAGAACCTACGGCTCAACTGATTTTGTACGGCAGTAGGGCAAGAGGCGATGCCCGCCCCGATTCGGATTGGGATTTACTGCTCCTGACCGAAAAACCGAAAGTAAGTTTTCAGGACGAAATGAAAATTCGCAGACCTATTACTTTGGTCGAACTCGAAATTGGCTAGGTACTAAGTTTGCAGATTTATAATCAAAAAGAGTGGGCAAATAAATTTTACATTACGCCCTATTACGAAAATATCCAATAAGACGCAATACCAATATGACAAACGAAGAAAGACAAAATCTTGTTCGTTACCGTTTGAAAAGGGCTGAAGAAACGCTTGGCGAGGTAAGTATGAATATTCAAAACAAGTTTTGGAATACAGCCCCGCCAACCGTTTGTATTATGCCGCTTTTTATGCAGTTACGGCTTTGCTTATCCAAAACGGGCATACTACGCAAACCCATAAAGGCGTAAAAACGCTGTTTGCCCAATATTTTCTAAAAACAGGACAGATCAGTCTTGAGATGAATGATTTGTATGGTGGGCTTTTTGACAAACGACAAAAAGGCGATTACAA